>JBDRDE010000207.1:0-2650 GCA_043821065.1 Candidatus Omnitrophota bacterium | reverse complement strand
GGGGCCCTCGCGTGCGCACCTCTTCGGCACGGACTCTCTGGGAAGGGATGTCTACTCCAGGATGGTCTACGCTACGCGTGTCGCCTTATCCATAGGCTTCATAGCGGTAGGTATAGCGGCCCTTATAGGCGTCGCCTTAGGATCGTTAGCCGGTTATTACGGTGGCAGGATCGACGGTATTATAATGAGATTCGCGGATATCATGCTCTGCTTCCCCGCGTTCTTTTTGATGCTGTCGGTAATAGCGGTGGTAGGTCCCAGCATAGTAAACATCATGGTGGTGATAGGGCTTACGAGCTGGATGGGCATGGCGAGGCTCATACGAGCTGAGATATTGAGCCTCAAGAGCAGGGACTTCGTCTTGGCATCGAAGGCGCTTGGGGCGTCAAATAGATATATCATCATGCGACACCTCATCCCAAATGGTATCGCGCCCGTACTCGTCAGTTTCGTATTCGGGCTCGCCGGAGCCGTACTTGCGGAAGCTGGCTTGAGTTTCTTGGGACTGGGGGTCCAGCCTCCCGACCCGAGTTGGGGGAACATCATCATGGAAGGCAAGGCCGTCCTCGGTGTCGGGTGGTGGGTAATACTATTTCCTGGATTGGGAATATTTATCACAGTACTGGCATTCAACTTATTGGGCGAAGGCCTGCGTGACGCGCTTGACCCAAGACTGAAGAGGTGATTATTAATCGGTCATTCTGAGGAGACCTTGTTTGCACGTTGGTCAACGAAGAATCTAACAAGAGCGCTACTTTCTAGATCCTTCGCGCCTTCGGCGCTCAGGATGACGTCTGTAGCCTCCGTTCAGAATGGTAATATGGAGCTTTGAATGTTGCTAGAAGTAAAAGACCTGAAAGTATATTTCGACAATGACAACGGCGAGACGGTTAAGGCCGTCGATGGCATAAGCTTTGGCGTGGGAGAGGACGAGGTCGTGGGCATCGTCGGAGAGTCAGGCTCCGGGAAGACGATGACGGCATTATCGGTGATGAGGCTGATACCACCCACAGGGCGATTTGCGGGAGGTGAGATACTCTTCTCAGGGCGTGACCTATTGAAGCTCGATGAAGAGTCTATGCGCCAGGCGCGTGGACAGTCTATCAGCATGATATTCCAGGAGCCCTTTACGTCGCTCAATCCGGTATTTATGATCGGTGATCAGATAGTCGAATCGGTCCTCGCGCATAAACAGGTACCCGCCCAAGAAGCCAAAGACCTGGCCGTTGAACTTTTAAAGAAGGTCCAGATGAAGGATCCCGATACGGTATATCATAAATATCCTCACCAGCTCTCAGGCGGACAGAGGCAGAGGGTCATGATAGCCATGGCGTTGGCGCTTGGGCCGAAGCTCTTAATAGCCGATGAGCCGACGACCGCGCTCGATGTCACTATACAGGCTGAGATATTGGCCCTGATAGCGAAGCTAAAAAGAGAGCTCAATATGTCGATCATCTTCATTACTCATGATCTCGGGGTGGTAAACGCCGTGGCGGATAGGATATTTGTGATGAAAGACGGCAAGATAGTAGAGAGCGGCGCCAAGAGGGATATCATGAAGGCGCCCAAACACCCCTATACAAAGAAGCTGCTGGATGCGATACCTAAGATAGAGACAGACAAGGGCGCGGACCACATCGAGAGAGGCGACTTTGTAAAGGTTGAGTCGCTATGCAAGACGTACTCCATAGAACGCGGCATTTGGAGAAAAAAGGTAGGCCAGGTAAAGGCCCTCGATGGTGTTACCTTGGAAATCAAAAGGGGCGGCACGCTGGGTTTAGTCGGTGAGTCCGCGAGCGGCAAGTCCACCCTGGGGAGGCTCATTCTTGGTCTCGAAGAGCCCGATAGCGGACGGATCACGATCGACGGAAAGCCCCTCGCCCAGCATTTAAAAGAGACTCCCAGAAAGATACGGGAGATGATGCAGATAGTATTCCAGGATCCGTACGGCTCACTCGACCCCCGGATGCGTATGGGCGATATAGTCGTTGAAGGGCCATCGATCCTGGGTTATAAGAAGGCCAGGCGCGAGAGGATGCTCGAGGACACGCTCAACAAGGTAAATCTTAAATACAAGGACCGGTCGAAATACCCGCACCAGTTTTCAGGAGGGGAGAGGCAGCGCATAGCGATCGCGAGGGCCTTGGCAGTCAACCCGAAGTTCCTGGTGTTGGACGAACCGGTATCTAGTCTCGACGTCTCTATCCAGGCAGGCATATTAGACCTGCTCAAAGAGCTGCAAAATATGCTGAAACTTACCTATCTCTTTATTTCCCACGACCTGCGAGTGGTAGGCCATCTCGCCAATGAAGTAGCCGTGATGCACGAAGGCAGGATCGTAGAGGCCGGCCCAAAGAGCTCCGTCTATACCTCACCCAAGCACGACTACACAAAGCGCCTCCTCTCCAGTATCCCAAAACTTTAGCCATTTATATTAATGCGCCAGCAGGGACTTACTTCCCATTAAGCGCTGTCGGGGGTCCGCCTCTTCAAATTAAGGCGCCACCGCGGGCCCGCTTCCGCTTGTCGCTCACAAAAGGATACGCGCCTTTTGTCCCTGTAGAAATCCGAAGGATTTCCACAGGACTAGTCCTGCACAATCTTTCAGATTGTGCAGGGTCGCTGTACGAAAATTGCTCGCTGTCATAAA
>JBDRDE010000206.1:0-2337 GCA_043821065.1 Candidatus Omnitrophota bacterium | reverse complement strand
GCGCATAAATTGAATGAACTTGAGGGGAAGATTGAAAAGCATGATGGCGAGATACAGGCGATATTCGAGGCGATTAGACAATTGATGGCGCCGCCGCCGGAGCCGCCAAAACGCAGGATAGGATTTCATCCGTAGGAGCTGACTCCAACCCTATAGGATGGCGCCCCTGGCCTGAGTCGAACAGGCGACACCAGGTTTAGGAAACCTGTGCTCTATCCATCTGAGCTACAGGGGCGCGTAATCTCACTCGACTAAGTCTGGCGTCCCACCCTACGAAGCTCCTGGTGGTTCACGCATACTAGCGAAGTAGGGAGCTACAGGGGCGCGTATTTCCACTCAATAAAGTCTGGCGACGATGGTTGACTTATCGGGTCAAAGTAAATAAGGCATTCCATCTGCCTGTCCCGCCCCTAATCTCACTCCCGGCGGGAAGCTACAGGGGCGCGTAATCTCACTCGACTAAGTCTGGCGTCCCACCCTACGAAGCTCCTGGTGGTTCACGCATACTAGCGAAGTAGGAAACTACGGGGCGATGTTTAGTAGATGGTCGATAGTGAACGCGCATACTATCGACCATAGCCTATCGTCTATCGATTTAACAATACTCGTCCTTGATCAACGAAATGATCGGATAACCTTTGAGTCTCTCTCGACCCTTAAGAGCGGTGAGCTCTATCAGGAACGTTATCGCCTCGATCTTGCCTCCCATCTTCTCCACCAGATCTACGACTGCGCGGCATGTACCTCCGGTGGCAAGCAGATCATCGACTATCAAAACTCTATCGCCTTTCTCGAAAGCATCCCGATGTATCTCCAGGGTGTCCTTACCATACTCGAGGTCGTAAGTTATCGAGTGCGTCTTGTGGGGAAGCTTCCCCTTCTTGCGAATAGGCGCAATGCCAGCCCCGAGTTTATAGGCTAACGCGGCGCCGAAAATAAAACCGCGCGCTTCAACGCCAAGGATAACGTCTATCTTATTGTCTTTAAGGTTCTCAGCAAATAGATCGATGGTTTCTTTGAACTTCTTGCCGTTCTTTAATAGAGTGGTGATATCTTTAAATATGATTCCCTGTTTTGGAAAGTCAGGTACGTCCCTGATGCAAGATTTCAGATCGCTCATGGAGCTGCCCCCTTATCTCTGTTTAGCGATGGCCTCTTTGTCCTGCTCTATCATATGCTCACGCATCTTGCGCATCGCAGCCGACTCTATCTGCCGCACCCTCTCCCTTGTTATGCCGAAATGCTTCGCCGTGTCCCTCAACGTGTGCGGGATTCCATCTTTCAGCCCAAACCTTATGGTGAGTATCTTCTGCTCCCTCTTGGACATCTTAGCCAGAAGGATCTTTAAGCGCTCTTTTGTAAAGAAATGAGACAATCCATCCATGGCGGTCGGTGTATTCTCATCTTCGATCATGTCCATAAATTCTGTCGAGCCTTCTTCGCCCACCGGCGTATTAAGGCTTGCGGTGCCGGTAACCATCTTACTGAGCTGCTTAACTCTCTTCATGGGAAGATCCATGCGCTTGGCTATCTCATTTAATTTTGGCTTCCTCTTTAAAGAGCTTGTCAGGTTTTCAGTGACTTTCTTATAACGCATCAACAGCTCGATAACATACACGGGCATCCTTACGGTCTTGCCCTGGTTAGCTATGGCTCTGGATACATATTGCCTTATCCACCAGGCTCCGTACGTAGAAAATCTGTATCCTTTTCTGGGATTGAATTTATCTACCGCCTTCATCAGGCCCAGGTTGCCTTCTTCTATAAGGTCCATCATCGACACGCCCAGATGAGAATACTTTTTAGCGATACTTATGACCAAACGAAGATTGGCCTGTATCATTATATGACGGGCCTTCTTATCACCCTTCTTTATCCTCTTTGCAAGAGCTATCTCCTCTTCGGGAGAAAGCAGCTCGAGCTTCTTTATATCCTTAAGATAAAGCCTGATGGCATCCATATCAGCACCTCAACCGGTTTTGACTATTTTTTGCTTTCCACGGCTGCCTGGGCAGCGGCCAGGCGGGCTATTGGTACTCTGAACGGCGAGCAACTCACATAGTTCATTCCGACGCGATGGCAGAACTTTACGCTTTCAGGATCGCCACCGTGTTCACCGCATATACCGACTTTGAGGTTCTTGCGGGTAGCACGTCCGCGATTTATCGCCATGGTAATAAGTTCTCCTACTCCATCCTGATCTATAGTCTGGAACGGATCTGCCGGCAGGACCTTAGCGTTGAGATAGTCGGGAAGGAAGCTTCCTATATCGTCACGGCTGAACCCGAAGCTCATTTGGGTAAGATCGTTAGTGCCGAACGAGAAAAACTCCGCCGT
>JBDRDE010000205.1:0-2684 GCA_043821065.1 Candidatus Omnitrophota bacterium | reverse complement strand
CAGTGGTCGCCATTATGCCTATGCATGGAGCCCACCCTGCTGTAGTCATCTGGTATTCTTTTTTTAAGCCTTTTGTCATTGGCGACTGTATTATAATGACAGGTATCTATATCCATGATATGTCTGGCCACATTGGCTCCGAATTCCAGATACCTCCTATCCCCAGTGCGCAAATACTGCGTCAGGGCGCCTGAATGAAGACCAAAAGCTTCGTTGTTGAACCAACCATGGCGCCCTTCCGGGTGCCATCCCCAATCGGCATACGACTTGTCGAAAGCGCTCTGCCTGTACCAATACAGCATATCTCCAAAATCGATCATGCCGTACCAATTAAAGTTTTCTACCTGTCTACTAGCCCAATCGAATATATTATATAAAAATCCTTCCCCGCGCTTGTTTCTCTCGTCATACGGCGCTATCTTACCGAGTGCCTTTGTACTATAGATCCACTCAGGTGTGGGTGTGACAAATATATCCGATATCAAGCCGCTTATAACTCGCTCTTTTCCAGAATCGATAAACCCGCCTCTGTGAAAATTGAACGCGATCTCATGCGTCTTGGCCAGGCCAAAAGCGCTGCCCCTCGCTACAGCTTCGGGGCCATAGGCGGCTTGCGTGGTCTTTAGATCTATCTCTCCCGCTGACTTCGGCCAGAGATGCGTAACTATAGAACCGTCTCGCATGTTTACGGTAAATGCCTTTGGAAACTGCTGCCATAAATTCTTAACACCTACTGATAATCCCCAGTCAGCAGAGCTTATGTCGCACCACCCCGCCAGCCGCTTTCCGGACTTTATGACCCTATTGTCAACTGCGATATCATATTTGTCGTGGTCTTTCTGTATCACCTCTATAGTATTTGCGGGGTCGACCTTCAAAAGCGCGCTGTCCGCTCCAATATTTAGACTATCGGCTCTGTCAAGATTGATAGGTGTCTTGATATAGACAGCGTCTATGGTCTCATTCTTTGGAAGCCTCTTGCCTTTATAGAGATGGTGGTACTTATTCTCCGGGTACCCTGTATAGACAAAAGTATGCTGCACCTTTATATAGCTCGATCCTTCGTAAGCATATATACGAGTAATAAATTTACAGTACTTATTTCCGCGCTTGCTGACAAACCAGCCTTCGGCTTTTATAGCCGCCTTGAGCGGACCCGCTTCTTCAACTGTGAGCTTGTACTCCTTATCGAGCGAGCTATAATACTCAACTCCCTTATGCATGATCACCAGGTCGTTCTTTGCCGAAACGAGCTCGTCTTTAGAGAATACGCCATCGATATCCTTATCTAGCCACACATTGTCAAAGAGATAAAATCCATTCTTGCTGATATCAAACTTCAATGGGCCGGTATCAACCTCTACCATGTCTCTGGTCTCATTCACTTTTAGAGCGGGTGCCTGATTTTGTCTGGGCGCGATCCCGCCATAGCTTAAATATACCTCGTTATCCCTGCCTGCCAGTAGGTCGCTCTTTATATCGAAGCGCGCCCACTTAATACTGCCATCAGGCCACCTGGATACCACCTTTGCCTGGAACGGCGCAGGATCACCGCTTTTGGCCTTTACGGCAACGCCGTCCAACTCCTTTAACTGGCCTTTGCCAAACGGTATACCGCCGCATACATATAGATCCGGCACATTGAGCTGCAATGCGCTGCGCATGGTGATAGGCGCCTCGATATATGTCGCGCCTGTCTCAGGATCGGTCTTTCTCCACCTAGCCTCGTCAAATGAGAAGTAATCGCCTGTTTTATAGACGTCCTCACCCTTCTGAGGCAGAAACTCCTTTGATGTCAAACTCTTTCCACGCTTACCCATGGCAGCGCTAGGCAGGAGCTTAAGGTTGTCTATATAAAAGACCTTTTCTGAGCCATTGTTCCATATAAAGAGGTTGAACATCCTTATCTTATCGGCCTTGATAGTCTCCCATAAACCGCGTATATCTACCTCGATAGTGTTGTTGCTATTAGGTTTTAGGCTGATATTCTGCTTTACTTTATAACCATCCCTGTCGTTTATCTGGAGTATCATCCTCTCCGCGCTACCCGGATTGAATACATCGAAGCTCAAGAGCTCATATGGGGCCCAATTTGTTAAGACCGATGGTTTATCAAAATAGCTCTTTAACTGGATGGCTGTAACTCCGCCGCCTTTCGCGTAATAGGCCTTGAGTGACCCCTTGCCTGATGTAGCGTGCTCATGCGAAAGCTCTCCATGCGTATTAACAAAGTCCCATTTACCCAGATCTTTTTGGTCTTCAAAGTCTGCTATAATTAACGTCTTCTTTGCTTTTGGTATATTAGCGATCCTTCGCTCTTCCAGCTTATGCTTAACCTTTCCTATAAAAGGTATAGCCTTCTTAAGCGTAAGTGCTCCTGCGCCTGAGAACGCCACGCCGAACACAAACCCCACAGATAGTACCGCTATTGTCTGCTTCGTCTTTATAGTCATATATTTACCTCTACACCAACGCACCCGTCATTGCGAGGAGTCGCCGAAGGCGACGACGAAGCAATCTCATTATCGCGGTGAGCGGTTTTCGGTGTGCGGTGTGTGCAAAACCCGTCATTGCGAGGAGGCCTTGTCTGCGTGCCTGTCGCACCCCCGTCATTGCGAGGAGGCCTTATTTGCATGTTGGCCGACGAAGCAATCTCTAAATATATCTCCTCATGCCGCCTCACC
>JBDRDE010000204.1:0-4426 GCA_043821065.1 Candidatus Omnitrophota bacterium | reverse complement strand
GATTTCGGTTATCATCTGATCGAAGTAACAAGCCGCACGGAATAGGATGCCGCAAATAAGATAAACTAAATTATTGAAGAGTGGATCATGAATATAATAGTAGATGGCTATAACACGATCTTTAAGATCCCTGCTCTGGCTTCTATGGCCGATCAAAGCCTGCAGGTTGCCAGGGAGGCCCTGGCCGATCTGTTGTTAACAAGGCAGGTTATAGGCGGCAGACGCTCCAAGCCGGTGATCGTCTTTGATAGCAGGGATAAGGCTATTTTAGGCCATAGTGTTACTACAGTGAAAGGGATAAAGTGCATCTTTGTTGATGACGCGGATGGCCATATAATAAAGATGGTAAAGGATGCCCGAGACAGCTCAAGCTTGCTTGTGGTATCGGCTGACAACAGGGTAAGAAATAGTTGCAAGGCAAACGCCGCCAGATATATGGACCCATCATATCTTCTAAAGAAAAGATCCACAAAAACAGAGGATTCATCCTGCGATAAAGACCTTGATGCGGAAACCATGGATAAGATAACTGAAACGATGAGAGAAGTGTGGGGATTAACATAAAGGGGTAGATAGTATGAAGAAGATATTATTAATTTTGGGTATAATCGTTCTTATCGGCGCGGTATCTATCGGTGTTTTTATCGCGACGTTCGACGCGAACAGTTTCAAGCCGCTCGTTTCCGAGAAGCTAGGCGACGCTCTCGGCAGCAGGGTGGAGATCGGGGACCTCTCGCTCGTCTTCCGCGGCGGTATCGCGCTAGCGGTAGACAGCCTTGCCATATACGAGCATGACAATTTAACGCAAGCTCCCGACCTTTCGCTTAAGAGCGCCTATGCGTCCCTTAAGATCGTACCTCTCTTGAAAAAAGATATCCAGGTAGCTTCCGTGATGCTCATGAAGCCGAAGATCCAGATCACGCGGGATAAAAACGGCGTGATCAAGGTGCGCGGCGTTAATCCGCCCCCCGCTTCGCAGGACGAGAAGCTGAAGGACTCTACGCCGCAAACGCAGAAAGCGGCACCGGCCGTTTCATTCCTTATCGGGAGCATCCAGATCACTGATGGAGAAGCGCGGTATCAGGACGAGATGCTGCAGCCTCCTGTAGACGTCACAGTGCGCGATCTAGATGTCACTCTCAAGAATGTATCCATGGTGAAGCCGATCGCGTTCGAAGCTCTTATGGCGGTCTTCGCGGAAAAGCAGAATATTTCGCTCAAAGGGACCATATCAGGCCTTGAGCAGAACGCGCCGGCCTTGAAAGGTTTTACAGCAAGCGCCGATCTCGGCAGTTTTCAGTATGTTGAGCTTGCGCGGAGCATTCCCGCTCTCAGGGACGCGGGACTCGAAGAGGGGCTTGCCGGTAACGTGTCGCTATCGATCCCCTCGATGCGAATAGGCGCGGATGGGATCGAGGAGATGTCGGCGAATATCCGTCTCAGTGACGGACGTGTCGCGGTTTCACAGATAAAAGCGCCGGTCGAAAAGATCCAGATAGCCGCGTCCTATAACCACCCTAATGCCGCGATCGATACATTTTCCGCGTCTCTTGCGGGAGCGTCACTGGACGCATCTGGTACCGTAACGGATGTCGCCAACGCGCAAGACGCGGATCTTAAGATCAAAGCCAATATGCCTAAACTCAACGCTTTCATTCAGTCGCTGACCGGGTCCGCGCCGAAGATCGATGGATCACTCTCGATCTCGCTCGACGGGGCCGCGACCGGGCTCGACTGGCCGAGGATGTCCCAAACCCTTTCGGGCGCCGGTACAATGAAGCTTCAGAACGGCGTGATCCTGGATACCAACATTATGCGCGAAGTCCTGCAGAAGATAACGTTCATCCCAGGATTGGCGGCGATAGTTGAAGAGAAGTTGCCGGCTTCGGTCAAAGCGAAGCTGCGGGAAGACTACACGCTGCTCCAGCCTATCGAAAAGAACTTTTCTATCCAGAACGGGACGATCGCCCTTGACGGGCTTACGATCGAGACGGACCTTTTCTCGCTTAATGCGGACGCGAAGGCCACCCTTGCGGGAGAGATCAATGGCAGGGGGATCATACGGTTCAATAAGATGGTTTCGGAGGCGATGGTCAATGGGTTCAGCCAGCTGAGCAGCCTACAGGATCCCGAAAAGATGGTCTCGTTCCCTGTGGTTTTCGGCATATCAAAGAATGCGACATCGTTTATGCCGGACCTGCAGTTCATAGCTCAAAAGCTCGCTGCAGAAAAGGGGAAAGAGCTGCTTGGTGATCTCCTCAAGAAGGCTCAGAAGGATGGGGAAGGTGAAGGAGGAGAAGAAGGCGAATCGTCACAAAGACCTTCGCTGTTCGACCAGTTACTAAAGGAAGCTCTAGGCAGGTCAGATAAGAGCCAATAATAGCATCGCGGCCTCGATCTTTAGGCCGCTTATCTTGAGCTAGCGGCCAAGAGCCTATTGCCTGAGAATGTTCAGCATGCGAATTATAATACATCGTGGAACAGAAGAGATTGGCGGCAGCTGCATAGAGCTGGTCGCAGAGAGATCGCGCATCCTGATAGATCCCGGAGTGCCTTTTCCAGATGATAAAGAAGGGCATTTTGATCCCAAGGCTCTAGAGGGCAGATCATTAGAGGAATTAAAAGGGCTAAAGCTCTTGCCCGATATAAAAGGCCTCTATAAAGGTGAAGCAAAAGAAGTAGACGCTATTTTCTTATCTCACTCCTACCTTGGCCACTATGGCTTGCTCAAATATCTCTCCCCGGACATACCGGTCTATATGAGTAAAGGCGCTGGGCAGCTTATTAAGATCTCTGATATATTCACTCCCGATAAAGCCGGCCCCATAAACGCCAAAATACTTTCCAAAAATAAAAGGGTTTCCGTAGGCGCTTTTTCTGTAACGCCATATATTGTAGATCACCCGGCTTTTGACGCGCGGGCCTTCCTGATAGAAGCGGGAAATAAGAGACTGTTCTACTCGGGAGATTCCAGAGGCCACGGCAGAAAGAGCGCGCTATTTAATGATATGGCCAATAAGCCTCCCGCCGATATAGATTGCCTTCTGATAGGAGGCTCTATGCTTGGCAGGGATCACCAGCTCTATGAGACTGAGGAGGCGGTACAGGCCAAGATAACCAAGATCCTAAAGAAGGCGGCGAATATCAGCTTTCTATTCGCGTCATACCAAAATACCGATAGATCGGTATCGGCTTATAAAGCGTGCCTTAGGACGAATTCGATATTGATAATAGATATCTATACCGCGTTTATTTTAGATAACCTCAGGAAGGTATCTACGCACATCGCTCAATTTGATTTGAAGAATATCAGGATCAGGTTCTTGAAACAAGATGCGGATGTATTGGCTGATGCCGGATATAGAAATCTATTGTTTGCCTATAATAGGCGAAAGATAGATATATTTGAAATAAATAGAAAGAAGAAGGATATCCTTATGCTGACAGGGGATAATTCCGATCTTCCCGGCATATTCAAAGATATCGATGGCCTGGAAGGCGCAAAAATAATATATTCAATGTGGGAAGGCCACCAGACCGATAAATTCAAGCAATATTGCGCGCGCAAGGGCCTGGATATCGAACAGGTCCACACAAGCGGCTATGCCGCAGTGGAGGATCTAAAGGCATTCGCGAGCGCCATAAGCCCAAAGACGTTAATACCGATAAATGTTTCTGAAGGAAGAGAGCGCCCCGAGATCTTCGAAAACGAAAAGATCTTAAAAGCAGGTGAGCTTTACGAGGTTTAGGCGCTTAGCGAAGGCCTGGCCCTCAGGCTTTGGCCTGGGCAAGCATGTCCTGGGCATGATGCAGCGAGATCCGGCTTTCCTTATCACCACTCATCATCTTGGCAAGCTCTTTAACCCTCAATTCGCCATCCAGGGCCTTAACCGCGGTGATCGTGTGGTTATTTACGACACTCTTTGAAACCTTATAATGAGCATCTGCAAAACTGGCTATCTGTGGAAGGTGCGTGATGAGGATGACCTGGCGGGCCTCTGAGAGTTCTTTTAACTTGCGGCCTGTTACTGTACCGAGCCTGCCGCCGATCTGGGCGTCTATTTCATCAAATATGAGCACGGGTATCGGGTCGACATTTATAAGGGCCTTCTTAAGGGCCAGCATTACGCGCGCCGCCTCGCCCGAAGATATGATATCGGCCAGCGGTTTCAGGCTCTCACCGGCGTTAGGGCTTATATAGAATGTGACGGAATCCTTGCCGTTATGATTTAATTCAACCTCTTCTATGCGGCACTCAAATTCCACGCGTTTTATGCCTAGATCAGTAAGTTCCTTCTCTATGGTCTTTTGGAGCGCTAAGGCAGTCTTTTTGCGCCCTTGTGTTATTATATCAGCGGACTTTCTGAGTTCTTTCTTAAGCGCGGCTATCTTTTTGGTTAAGGAGGCTTCATTGTGCTCCAGGTCG
>JBDRDE010000203.1:0-5484 GCA_043821065.1 Candidatus Omnitrophota bacterium | reverse complement strand
TTTGCCCTTATTTTAGCCGAGGCGCTTATCATCGCGGGGCTCTTTTTGTATATTTCGAGTGAGACCCTTACTACGGGCTATTCAGGGTCGAGCTTTGTGATAGATAAGACGTCCAGCTTCTTCCTGCCGAGCTTTATCGCCCTTACCGTGATCGTAGGGCTCGCGGTCGGCATAGCGGGCATATTTGTATTCATATTCATTTCGCACAGCATAGCTGGGCCATTATTTAGATTCGAGACGGTCCTGCGCCAATTAACCGAGGGTGATTTTAGGGTGCGCGTGCAGTTGAGGAAGACCGACCAGCTATCAGAGCTCTTGGGGGCTCTAAATAAGGCGATCGAGGAGACCGACACAAGGCTCAACGGTCTAAAGGTTGATATCGATCGGGCCTATGATCTGGCTTCGGGTGAGAGCAAGGAGGCCCTCGCCGCGGCAAAAGATAAACTCGATTTTTTTAAGACTGCCTAATGATCATATTCAGATCCGCCTGCCTTACCCTGACCGCGCTAATGATCATGTCTCTTGCCGCTCCGTTAAGGGCAGAGGGGCAGATGGTCAAGCGTTTTGAGACCAGATATACAGAGATCTTCTACGATAGCGATGAAGAGATAAAGAGCTTCTTCTGGCGTATAGGAGGCAAGGAGATCGATATATACGCCTATCCCGGTTTTGCCAAGAGCAGGGTCGACCGTATCATCGAGAAGGTGCAGTCTCTGCTGGATATGTATCCTGACGGTTTCAAGGTGGCTATATACCTGCGCCGTGAATATGAGAGCGGCCACATAGCCTTCTACAGGCAGGAGGATAGATCTATCACCGTCTACGCGGACAGGGTTACCGAAAATGTCCTCGCTCACGAGATCTCGCACGCGGTGATACATGCCTACTTCGGGGTGTCACCGCCCCAGAAGGCGCAGGAGATACTTTCGCAGTATGTGGATAAGCATCTATGGTCCGATTAAGACGGATAGCATATAGGAGGGCATAATAACATGTTATATTTCGTAATATCCGCCTTCACAAATGCCGTAGTCAGCACCCTGGCCTGTATAAATGCCTTTATGCGGCACCCCCGGTCGCCCGTATTCAAGGCCTTCGGTCTTTTTGCGGGTACTGTTGCTTTCTGGTCGTGGGCGTATTTTTTCTGGCACCTTTCCGGCACCGCGGAGAGCGCGCTCTTCTGGTGCCGCACACTCATGGGCGGCGCGGTATTCATATACGCCGCCGCCGTACATTTTACCGTGAATCTCACGGAGAGCCAAAAGAGGTACAAAAAGACGGTCTATCTGGCGTATTGTATCAGTTCCTTGGCTTTTCTGCTGAATTTTACACCCTACTTTGTGGCGGATGTAAGGCCTCGCCTCTTCTTCAATTTCTGGCCCACAGCCGGGCCCACTTTAGTTTATTTTGTGATATATGCCGCCTGGGCAATGCTTTTCTCAATATTTATCTGTATAAGAAGAGCGAGAGAACTGTCCGGTGACGCGAGATCTAGATTGCTATATATTGCCCTTGGCCTGGGAATAGGCTTCGCGGGAGGCTTTACCAATTACCCTCTCTGGTTCGATATAAAGATACCGGCCTGGGGGAATATCCTTGGAGGATACGGCTTTATCGTGATGGTCTATGGCCTTTTGAAATACAGACTGACGGATATGACCGATTTTATCAAGAGGTTCTTATCGGCGACGGCGTGCGCGGTGGCCGTAGGCGTTATCTCTCTGGCCTTTACCCACACCATAAAGAGTAAGTTTTTGACGGGCGTCGAAGAAGGCTGGTGGATATTCGCAACCGTCATAACGGTCTTTTTCAGCGCATTGGGCTTCCTGGTATTTGTGTACATGATAAAGGACATAGAAAAGAAGAGCGAGATCAGGATGAAGGAGGCCCGGAGAAACCTGGAGGCCAACGCGAAAGGGATGATAGAGATAGACAGCGTTGATCGCCTTGTGAAGGTGGTCCCGCGCTACCTGACCTATTTTTACAAGACGAGGCTCAATGTCTCGATAGAGCACGCCACGATATTCCTTCTTAATAAAGAGAAAGATTTTTATGATCCCGTCTCTACATCCGGGCGGGCCGCTCTTTTAAATAAAAGTACGATATCTAAAAAGAGCCCGCTTTATGAGTGGTTCACTGATGTGCGGCGTTTTATCACGGATAACAATATCGCCCGGGCGCATGAAGTATCCGCTTTGAAGTTTGACGACATAAATTTTTGGCTTAGCAATAGCAGGCTCTCCGCGCTGCGGCCTGATATGAATAAATTCCTGGAGGAGCTCAAGCACCAGATGAAGAGGCTTAAGGCCTCTGTCTGCGTGCCTGGGTTCTTTAAAGACGAGATAATGGGGTTTCTTGTGCTGGGTCATAATAGCTCGGGCGTATACACTCAAACGGAATTGGACCTCTTCTCCAGGTTTTCCGCGGACGCGATGCTCGCTTTCAGGAACGCGCAGCTCTCGGACCTCATCAGGAGATTCGAGGCAAAGAAGGCCGAGGCTGAGAGGCTGGCCGCCACGGGCGAACTGCTCTTATGTGTCCGCCACGAGATGGGCAACATATTGAACAACATTGTTGCCGTGCACCAGGGTATAAAGGACGCCATGGGGAGGTCGGACTTCGCCAGCATGGGTATGTTCTGGAAGATGATAGACTCCTCAGTGGAGAGGGCAAAAGGTATTTGGAGTGAGGTAGATGGGTATAAGCGCAAGAGTGAGTCAAAAGATCAGAGGAACTTTTCGCTCAGCTCTGTGATCAACGACGTGATCTTGGAACTACAGGAACTTTTAAATAAGAACAAGATCGAATTCTGCTCCACTATAGATCCCAGGATGACAGTGCGCGGCAATGAGTTATTGCCGGATCTTTTTAGGCACCTTCTGATAAATTCCTGTTACGCCATGGAGGGTATAGGCGGCGCGGTCACGTTTTCCGCGAAGAGATCCGATGAGAATTCGCTTGAGGTGTTGATGACAGATACAGGGAGATTCGACCCTTTAAAGAGAGAAGGCGGCGCTCCAGGAGAGAGGCTCTTCACTCAACGCGGCCGGTCTGGCGGTGTCAATATCTTTTTAGCCAGGAGGATCGCCTCTGATAACGGTGGGTCTCTAAGCTGTAAAGAGGACCTCCCCAAGGGCACAAAATTCATAATCAACTTTTCTATTGACAGCTAATTACAAGATATGGTAATATATCGCCATCCGAATAAGAGTAGGGGGATTATCTGTATGGGCACCCTGTTTATCGGGCGGTCCTTAGGTAATCCTAATTTTTTTGTCCAAAATATAGCACATAAAAAAAGGGCTTAATGAAATGCCAAGAATGATAGACCTTAAGATGGTTCGCAATATAGGCATAATGGCGCATATAGACGCCGGCAAGACCACTGTCACCGAGAGGATACTCTACTATACGGGGCGCTCGCATAAGCTGGGTGAGGTCCATGACGGCAAGGCGCAGATGGACTGGATGAAGCAGGAGCAGGAGAGGGGCATCACCATAACATCGGCCGCCACTACATGCTATTGGAAAGAGAACAGGATAAATATCATAGACACGCCCGGACATGTCGATTTTACAGTGGAGGTCGAGCGCAGCTTGCGCGTACTTGATGGGGCCATAGCTGTATTCTGCGCGGTCGGCGGTGTCGAGCCGCAATCAGAGACCGTATGGCGCCAATCTGACAAGTATAGCGTCCCAAAGCTCGCTTTCATAAACAAGATGGATCGAGTGGGAGCTGACTTCTTCGGGGTCATGAAGAGCATAGGGGACGACCTGGGGACCAATGTGATGCCTCTCCAGATACCCATAGGAGCGGAGGCCGATTTTAAGGGCATCATAGACCTTATGGAGATGACGGCCTATATTTATGAAGATGACGCGTCCCTGGGGAAGAACTTCCATATCGAGGATATACCCCAAGATTACATAGAGACCGCCAAGAAGTACCATCATATCATGGTGGAGAAGGCGGTAGAGCTTGATGACACCCTCATGGAAAAGTATCTTGAGAACGAGGATTCGATCACTACCGAAGAGCTTATGCGCGTGATGCGCAAGGGCACCATAGATAACAAGGTCGTCCCGCTTCTCTGCGGCTCGGCCTTTAAGAATAAAGGTATTCAGAATCTGCTGGACGCGGTTACGCAGTATCTTCCTTCGCCGGCCGATCTGAGAGCGGTTGAAGGGCACGATCCGGCAGACAAGGCGAAGATCATCGGGCGGATGCCCAACGATAATGAACCCTTTTCTGCGCTCGCCTTCAAGATCCAGGCAGACCCGCATATGGGGAAACTCATATATTTCAGGGTATACTCGGGATCCTTAAAGGCGGGCTCATACGTATATAACTCCACTAAAGACAGGACCGAGCGGGTTGGGAGGATACTCCAGATGCACGCCAATCAGAGAGAGATAAGGGAGGATATATTTGCCGGGGATATAGCGGCCGCTATAGGGCTGGACCATACAGTGACCGGCGATACGCTATGCGACGAGGAGCATCCGATAGTGCTGGAGGCTATGGAATTTCCTGCGCCTGTTATAGCGCTCAGCATAAAGCCTAAGAGCCGCGCCGATCAGGACAGGATAGGTAAGGGGCTCATGAAACTGGCAGAAGAGGATCCTACGTTCACCGTGGCGTCCGATAAAGAGACCGATGAGACCATACTTTCAGGGATGGGGGAGCTCCACCTGGAGGTCATAGTGGACAGGCTCAAGCACGAGTTTAACGTAGAGGCTATAGTCGGCATGCCGAAGGTAGCCTACAAAGAGACCATACTCAAGTCCGCTGAGATAAATCACAAGCATGTCAAGCAGACGGGCGGCAAGGGGCAGTATGCCCATGTAGTCATGGAGCTATCGCCATCTAAGCCGGGATCCGGATTCGAGTTTGTAGACAGCATTATCGGTGGGCGCATCCCGAAAGAGTATATACCGGCTGTCAAGAAGGGCCTGATCGACGCTATGAAGTCCGGCGTCTACGCGGGGTACCCTGTTGTCGATGTAAAGGTCGATCTTTTAGACGGCTCTTACCATGAGGTCGATTCATCCGAGATGGCCTTTAGGACAGCGGCGCGGACTGCGTTCAAGAAGGCATTTTTAAAGGCCGCGCCTGTATTTCTGGAGCCTTATATGTCTATAGAAGTCACGACTCCTGACGAGTTTGTCGGGGGGATAGTGGGTGATCTCTGTTCTCGAAGGGGCAGGGTACACGGCATGGAGGCAAAAGTTAAGCATCAGATAGTGTCGGCAGAAGCGCCTCTTAGCGAGATGTTCGGCTACGCGACAGGCCTACGCTCTCTAAGCAGCGGCAGGGCCAACTACTCTATGCACTTCGAAAAGTATATAGAAGTCCCACACTCTATAGCCGAGAAGATCCTCGAAGAGGAGAACAAAGCCAAAGAAGAAAAAGAATAGACTCGCCCACCTAGAATAGCGAATAACGCTGTATTTGATTATCTCTTCCGTTTTCGGATCCCCGTA
>JBDRDE010000202.1:0-2805 GCA_043821065.1 Candidatus Omnitrophota bacterium | reverse complement strand
CTCCAATCTTATCCATAGCCAAAGGGAATTTTTTGCCTATCTCATCTATGCTCATAAAAGAGAGCCCCTGCAAAAATATCGAGCGGGCATATATGGCCGCGCCCTTATCTTTTAAAATGGTAAAATAGTCTTCGAACCTCCGGTCAAATATACTATAAGGAACCTGTACTATGTCGCAATGAAAGTCATTATCAAAAATATAGTTCAGCTCTTCAGGCCTATACAAAGACACCCCGATCTTATCTATAAGCCCCTCATCCTTGAGAGATCTCATATCGTCCCACATGAGCTTTCCATGTGCCTTTATATCATCAAAACTATGGACCAAATAGCCGTAAATCCTTTCTTGCTGCAATCTCTCGAGTGTATTTCTAAAAGCTGCTCGCACATCAGGCCTACCCGATCTACCAAAGTGCGGCGTTTTGGAGATAATTCGCAGGTCTCTGTTTGTCTTTTTAATATATTCCCCTATTGCTGTTTCGCTGTCGCCATAAGAATTGGCCGTATCTACGGTATCTATGCCGTTTTCGCAAGCGTTACCCATTATAGAAAAGATCTCGGCTTTAGAGGCCTTTCCCGATTTATTGGCAATACCATAATCCATGCCGAACTGGGCAGTTCCGAGACACAATCTATCTATCAGGGCGTTCTTCATCTTGCGAAAAATTCCTTTACCTTTCTTATGACACGCAATTGCGCACTTCTTGTAAGTCCTATATATAGGGGCAGGCTCAAGCACTCCCTGGCATACCTTTCGGCTACCGGGAGATCGCCACTCCTATATCCAAAATGCTTTCTATAATATGAAAACAGGTGTACGGGCGCATAATTCACCTGCGTCAATATGCCGTTGCTCTTAAGATGATCATAGAGCTTGCCGCGCTTATTAGATGGGACTCTTATGACATATAAATGATAGGAGGCGCGTGTTCTTTCTCTCTCCCACGGAGTCCTTATCTCGCTCACGTGTGCGAAGTGTTCATTGTAAAGATCTACGATCGATCGCCTTGTGTTTACCATGCTGTCCAATTTTTTAAGCTGCGACATCCCGATAGCGCTCTGAAAATCTGTAATTCGGTAGTTATAACCTATGCTGGGGATATCATACGACCATGGACCTGCGCCCTTCTTTACAATACCATGATGCCTCAGCCTACCAACAGTCTCGAACATCATTTTTGAATTCGTGAGAAAGGCACCCCCCTCACCTGTCGTTATATGCTTTATCGGATGAAAGCTGAATATGGTGGCGTTGGAATGTTTTGATCCGCCCACCTTGGCCTTTAAGCTGCCCGTCCTGTACCACGCGCCCAGCGCGTGCGCCGCGTCCTCGACTATCTTTATGCCGTATCTGTCGCAAACCTTTTTGATCTCCTCCATCCTGCAGACCGTACCGGTAAGATGGACTGGTACTACGGCCTTTACACCCTTTCTGCGTGATGGAACACTCAAAAAACTCTTTAGCTTCTCAACATCTATATGATAGTCTCTGTCATTTATATCGACAAATGCGGGTCTCGCCCCTACATACAGGGCACAACTGGCACTAGCCGAGAATGTGATAGGCGCGGTAATGACTTTATCTCCCTTGCCTATTCCGAGTGCGAGCATGGCCAGGTGGAGAGCTGCCGTTCCGCTGGAAAGGGCCACGGCGTATCTGGCTCCAGTATAGCGGGACAGCGCCTCTTCGAACATCTTTATCCTGGGGCCTTGAGTGATCCAATCGGACTTTAGCGCCTTGACAGCTTCCCGTATATCGTCGTTATTTAGAGACTGTCGTGCATAAGGTATCGTCTTCATATGGATAATTGGCCTCTTTTAATTCAGGTATCATCTTTTCAATCTGTTCTACTGTGAGCCACTTGGTGTTCTTATCGCTACGGTAGACAAACTCCTTTGAGACAGGTTTGCATTTTTCATACTTCTTGTGCACCTCTTGCCTTTCATAGAACTGCGGCAATATTACATATATACCACCAAATTGCCTGGTCTTTCGCGCTTCATCTTCTGAAACAAGCGTCTCGTGAAGTTTTTCTCCCGGCCTGATTCCTACGCTGTCGAATTTGCACTTCGGTTCGATGGCTTTTGCCAGGTCAACAATCTTCATAGATGGTATGTGCGGGACGAATATCTCCCCTCCCTCGGACTCATCTAGCGCTTTCATCACAAGTTTTACGCTCTGTTCCAGCGTCATCCAGAAACGCGTCATCCTCTTGTCGGTGATGGGGTACTCTTTTGCGCCGCTCCTCTTCAATCTCAAAAAATGCTCGATGACGCTCCCGCGGGAGGCCATCACATTCCCGTAACGCACTACCGAGAACTGCGTCTTATTGCCGCCGTATGCGTTCGCGTCTATGAATATCTTCTCCGCGACCAGTTTTGTAGCGCCGTAAAGATTTACCGGGTTGACGGCCTTGTCGGTAGAGAGCGCTATGACCTTCTTTACGCCGCTGTCTATCGCCGCCTCTACGATGTTGTTCGCTCCCAGGATACTTGTCTTTACCGCTTCGATAGGATTGTACTCCAGCGCGGGCACTTGTTTTAGCGCAGCGGCGTGTATTATATAGTCAACACCCTTGAACGCCCGACATAGGCGCTCTTTATCTCTTACATCTCCGAGAAAATACCTTATGTTGTACTTTTCGGGAGAATAGGCCTTTGCCATCTCATACTGCTTAAACTCGTCGCGGCTGAATATGATGATCTTTCTGGGGTTATGCTTTTCGAATAAAAATCTTGTGAATTCTTTTCCGAAAGAACCGGTACCACCCGTAATTAGGATTGTCTGACCGTCAAGCATTTTGT
>JBDRDE010000201.1:0-3237 GCA_043821065.1 Candidatus Omnitrophota bacterium | reverse complement strand
ATTGCCCCGACCCCTTTAGGGCCATAGAATTTATGGCTCGACAGAGATAGGAGGTCCACTCCGAGGTCTTTAACATCTACGGGGATCTTCCCGATAGCCTGGACGGCGTCTGTGTGGACGGTTATGCCCTTCTCCTTGGCTATCGCGGCTATCTCTTTAACGGGCTCGATAGTCCCCATCTCATTATTCGCGTACATTACGGTTATAAGGATGGTCTTATCCGTTATGGCCCGTTTGAGCGCTTCGAGGTCGACTATGCCGTACTGATCGACGGGCAGGTATGTTACCTTAAAACCGTTCTTCTCCAGGAATTTGCAGGGTTTTTCAATGGCGAGGTGTTCTATGGATGAGGTGATTATGTGGTTGCCCTTCTCTTTTAAGGCGTGGGCAACGCCTCTTACGGCGTAATTGTCCGACTCTGTGCCGCCGCTTGTAAAGACTATCTCGTCTGCGCTCTTCGCTCCGATTAGTGAAGCCACCTTGCTTCTGGCCTCTTCGAGGGCCTTCTTCGCTTCCCTGCCAAATTGGTGGATACTCGAGGCGTTCCCGAAGCAGGTTTCGTAATACGGGATCAAGGCCTTTACAACCTCTGGGTGCGGCTGGGTCGTCGCATTATGATCCAGGTAGACTCTCATGATAATCCTCTCCTTCTTTATAGGTTTTGGTAAGCAGTAGGGCAGGTTTAAACCTGCCCTACTGCTAGATGTTATTCTGCGAAGCCAAACTTACATCTTTCCAGGGCCCGGCGAAGCAGAAGATGGGGGGATAAGTTTGCGAGGTTTTGACATCTTTGAGTAGTCTTTTGGTGTGTGGATCTCTTTTAATAGGTGCAGCTTCTTCTTCTCTTTGAGAGTGTTATATATCAAAGTCCAGACACAGTCTCTGTCCTTGTCAACCTCGCATTTACCCTTATCTGTCCCCCCGCAAGGGCCGTCCAACAGCCCCTTTGGGCAGCGCGTAACCGAGCAGATGCCTCCCGTCTGCTCTAGGACGCATTCGCCACAAGCAGAACATCTCTCCAGGAACGCGCCGTCTTTATTTATCTCCCCCATGAATACGGTATCGCAGCCTACATGGACCGTCTTTGAATCCCTCGCGTTCTCCATGACAGACTGGGCCCCCAGGCCGCAGGCCAATACCAATATCGAATCGGCCTCGCTCAGGGCTTTCTTGTTCTTAGCGGTAGCTATCCTTACCTGGCTGGCGACGCACGGCGAATCCGGGATAACCCACCCCGTGACGGACTTTCCCTCTTTCTCTAAAAGCTCTTTCATTAAGAGGACGTCCTTCTCTCCGCCCGTCTTGCACGTGGCGGAGCACTCGCCGCATCCGACAATAAAAACCTTCTTCTCGTCGCCCAGGTTCTTTACTATCTCGCTCAGCTCTTTCTTCTTCGTTATTATCATTTCTTAATTGCCTTCTTAAGCTCTTTAAGCTCCTGGAGTATCAGCTCCTGGTTGACCAAGACCTCATCCAGTTTTTTCGAAAGTTTTATAGAGTAGAACCTTTCGGGCTTTGTGATCGACAACGCCTCTTCTTTTGCCATGCCGCTCTTTACGTGCCCCCAGACCAGGTTCAGAACGACAAATGCGCTTATTAAAAGTAGGGTCTGCCATCTCTTCATCTTGTCGTGCCCTCCTTAAATGAGGCTATGATTTAGCGATCGCGAGCAAAGCAGTGAGCTAAATCATGTAGCCGAATTTAATCCTACGAAGCCCAAAACTACTATGAAGTTCTTTTATGGGCGAAGTAGGAACTAACTACTCTCACAACCTTCGGCTTGGGCTTCTCTCTGCTGGAAGCCGCGTATATCTTTACCGCTAACAGTGCTACTACTAAAAATACTATACCTGTCAGCGCGCTTAAGGGCTCCGCGGGCAAAGCTATTGCTTTTATCTGTGCAAGAGACCTGCCTGCCAAGACACCCGCTACAAGGCCCAGAAGCGGGGCCCCATAAAATAATGCCGACCATTTCAGTATCATTGCATCGGCGAGTTCTATCTCAACTATGTCTTTCTCTTGGGCGCCCACTATGTTCGGGAGTTCCAGCGTCATCTCTCTCTTCTCGTTCATCCCGCACGACACGCTCGACTTTTGCGCTTCGCAAGTCCCACACGCTGAATGGCGGTCGATCTTGACAATGATCCTATCGCCTACCCTCTCTAAAACGGTGCCCTTTTCAATCATATATTAGCATAATATTAGCATATGCGCAAGGCTCTTCAGATCCGCATCTCTTTGAGCTCTTCTTCATGGGCGGGGGGAGCGGCGGTCTCTTTAACACCCTCTTTTGGGTGCTCGCGCCACTCGATCATCACTGTATCCCCTGTCCTGTCCGAGTATCTTGATATTATGCTCGCCGCTCTCTCTATCTGGTCCGGCGATATATCGCTGCCCCGCAATAGGCCTGTCGGTCCCGGAACGGTCTTTGGCTCGAAGAATATGTCCCCGTCGATGGCCTTCCCGGACAGGCTCTCGTTCTCTGCCTCGTTACGGCCCACTATAAGCCTGGTATCTCTGCCGAGGCGGAAGTGCCTTCCCAGCTTGAGGAGCTCTATCTTCTCTATAGTAAGATCGCCATTGGCCATAAGGTCCTTAAGCCTCTCTGTGAAGCGCTCGTCGGTCAGGAGGCACCCGCCCGCGGGGGCCGGATAGTCGCCTATATTATACTTGCCTGCCAGGGAGATCTGGGGCTTTCTAGACCTTCCCTGTATATTCAGGAGCCTCTCTCTGTCTATAACGCCTTCTATCTCCGGCAAAGAGGGCTCGAGCAGCTTGGCCGATAGAGGCCTGACTATGAGCCCCTTAAGGCCCGATTCTCTTTCTATAAGATTAAGATTGTTAAGGTGTTGCGACATTGGGCGTTCTCCGAGCACCTCTCCGGTAACTACAAAAGAAGCTCCCATGTCTTTCATGCAGGCCTTGGCTATTTTTAACATGTGTATGCGGCAATCTATGCAGGGGTTGATATTACTGCCATAGCCATGTTTTGGGTTCTTCAGTATATCGAGATATTCGCCTGTTATGTCTACCGACCTATATTTAATGCTCAGCCTTTCGGCTACCCTCTTTGCCCAGCCGGCTGTGGTGTGAAATATCAGAGAAAAATTTATAGCCTCTAGCTCTATACCCTGTTCCAGCATGACCTCCGCGGCAAGCGTGCTGTCGAGTCCCCCTGATAGCAATATTAACCCCTTCTTTTTCATGTATACTCCTATTGCCCCTTGACCCTTGACC
>JBDRDE010000200.1:0-2989 GCA_043821065.1 Candidatus Omnitrophota bacterium | reverse complement strand
GTGAATATCGAAAAGTTTAATCGCAGAAAATCGGATATGTGCCTGGAGCTGTCAAATGGGTCACGAAAGACAAATAGGAATATTAACTCGACAAATAGTATGATCTCCAGGAATGACCAGCTGCACGCCTTAGGGTCCCTGCCTCCGAAAAACAGGCCCTGAATACGCCGGAAGCTTTTGGCGAGAAAGGATTCGGTATCCCCTTTTACGCTCCTCCTGCAAGATCCGCACCTGATCGCAGTCTCTGCCAGCTTTCTATCGCAGTACGGACACCTCATATATCTACAACCACGGTCTTCTCTTTTGAGAGCGCGCCTTTTGCTATGCGGACAGCAGACTTCCTGACGCCATAATATTCCGCCAAGATCTCTATAAGCGCTCTGTTTGCCTTCCCGCCCACAGGTGCCGCGGCAAGGCGGACCTTGAGCCCGTCGGCAAAAGGCTCGACCGATCTCTTCTTAGATCTTGTGATCACCTTGATCCGGACCGTCTTCGGCATATTTTACAGGTTCATCGGTTAAAAGGTTTAATATCCGGCGGGGTATCGCTGTAGGCTTAAAATCCTTCCTAAGACATACAAGCCTTGCGGAAGATTCTATGAGGATAGCCTCCCCGATCCTTATCTGGTGGCGGTAATAGATGGAAGCGTTCTTTGCCTTCTCTATTTCTGATATGACTGTGAGTGTGTCTCCGTATTTAGCGGGTCTCTTATAGGATATATCAAGCTCTGTGACAGCAAAGACCAGGCCTTCTTTGCCAAGTGCGCGCAGGTCTATACCTTTAGATAAGAGCTGTTCGGTCCTCGCTTCTTCAAAGTATTTAAGGTAATTCGCGTAGTAGACAACACCTTCTGAATCGGTATCGTGATAGTAGACCTTCTTTTTCATCCCGTATGTTTTATCGTTGCTCATAGCTTCTCTTTTGAATCGAGCCATATTGTTACCGGCCCATCATTGGTAAGTTCTACTTCCATGTGCGCCCCGAACTCCCCTTCGCAAACAGCGATCCCGTTCTTTCTAATAGCTTCGTTAAACCCCTTCCAGGCCATTTTGGCGATATCTGGTGCGGCCGAAGCGTCGAATCCCGGCCGGTTCCCCTTCCTTGTGTCGGCATAAAGGGTGAACTGCGGAACGCTCAATACCGCGCCATGAGCCTGCGTAAGATCAAGGTTCATCTTGCCTTCTGCGTCCTCAAAGACGCGCAGCTTCGAGACTTTATTCGCCATGATCGTAATATCATCCCCGCTGTCGTCTCTTCCTATGCCCACTAAGAGAAGAAGGCCTCTATCAATAGCCGCTATATCTTTGCCATCTACAGACACTTTGGCCCTATTTACCCTTTGCAGCAGCACCCTCATCTCTTCTCCATCCCACGCCCTTGTGCCCCATCTATTCAGAGCCACCTACTCTAAGGGGTGTATCTCATAAACATCCGTTTTTAAGACTTCAAAGGTTCCTCTGTCTATCCTGAATATAAACATGTCCGGGGTCTCTGTCTCGATCGCTGCCTCAAAGATATGGCCGTTCTTGAGATAGACCTTGTGGGTCTCTCTTTTTCCAAAACCCATGATGTTGTCAAACTTTGCCGCCTCTTGGCGGGGGGCCGTTCCTGGAGCCTCTCCCGTTTGCGCAATGACATTCTGAATATCTATCATTACCTGGTCACCCATGCCATGTCCTCCGAGGGCCGCGTGCTTGGATTTCACGAAATTAGGCACGGCTATCGCCGCGATAAGTCCAAAGACCGGTATTATAAGAAATATAAGCGGCGCTATTATAACGGGCGCGATCAGACAGCCCGACTGCGTCTTTGGTGTTATGGCACCTTCCTTTATCTTCTTCGCCGTCAAGTAGGCATTAAATATCCCGTATAACCACGGTATCACCAGCCAGCTCGTGAAGAATATGAGTATGCCCTTTCCCGTCTCGCCGTTATACATCTGGCCGGCTCCGCCGATGATGAAGCTGAGTATGGCGGCCAGGGCCGGAGAGTGTTCGCCGTTCTTCGCTCCCCCCGCCAGGTTCGCGATACACTTCTTGCAGTAACTCTCGTGTTTCATCTGGACCATGCAGCTATCGCAGACAGGTACTGCGCATGACAGGCATCTGTGCGCGGCTTCGGCGTTTGGGTGGTACGTGCAATTCATAGCTCCCTCCGGAAAATTTTGCCCTTTTTAGCTTGAGGTAAAGAGATCGTATCTTTCGTCAAGCCTGGCAAGGAACTTTATATTGAATGTTTTATGAAAGACCGAGAACGGCAGAAAAATCGACTGCGTCATGAAGAAGAAGAAAGCCGCTAGGGGTATTCCTGCTATAACCCCTATCATGACAAGCGGCAGCCTCAAAAAACCCGGCATTATTTTGAACAAAAAGATCAAGATCAATGCTGCCAAACCGACAGGGAGCAACAGGAAAAGCATCGCGAATAGCGAAAAGATCGACCCTAGGACCGCCGTAACGATATAGAGGCCTAGCTTGAATATCATATACTTCATGAAAGCCCCTATATCAGATGCTAAAAGCTTGAATGCCTTTGGGATGGCCTTTAGTATACCTAGCCTCTCTTTGAACATTATAATAAGAACATAGTCTTTAACAAAGAACGACAGCAATCCACCTGTTATAAAGAAAGAAACCCCAATTACGGCATGCGGTAGAACGGCCGATACCATAGCGCCGAAAGGTATGTTTGTAAAGAACGGAAAGGGCCCCAAGCGAGATAAAGAATCGTAAACCGACCTTGCCACTAGCAATGCCGCTGAGCCAAGGGCCACAATATAAAATATGTTCCAGGCAAAGTAAGACCCGCCAAGGCCTCTATTGCGCCTATAAGGCTCTCTGATCGAGGCGTCATTATTTACTATTACATCGATAAATACAAAAGAGAATACCGAATAAAACCACAGTGATATTATTATAAGCGCCCCCACAAGTATGGCTAAGGTCGAAAGCGTGATCACTGTGAATCGCAAGCCTCTCTGCGCCATTCC
>JBDRDE010000199.1:0-5546 GCA_043821065.1 Candidatus Omnitrophota bacterium | reverse complement strand
CCTATTATGGTGTAGCTCGTCCTGGTGTCTTTAAGAAGGCGGGGCAGGAGTGAGTCTATATCCTCAAAGGGGTTGGCGGATACCGCGACATTCCTTTCCGATCCCGCGCCGCTGAACGATTCATCATGCATCGCTTCTGCCCACCTGCCCAGCTCGCTGTTCTCTGTCAGGAAGCACTGTATGTCGCGCCCGCTCTGTTGATGGAATAGCTGCCACGACGCGTATAGAAGGGCCGGGGATTCATCTGCGAGAAGGCCCGCGCAGTCATTTATCGCGCCCCCTTGCGTGTGCGGACTTACAAAGGCCCTTTTAATACCGCCTACGGCTGCGATGACACTTTGCTGTGGGCGCATGCATGAGAAATTTTCCGCGACGCCGTTTAAAAATCCCTTGATCTGCTCTTTGTTGTAATCGAGCATGGCGAGGTAGAAGATAATATTGGCGACGATCTCCCACCTGTCCGCCGTAAACTGCCGCTGTGTAGGCTCCCACTCTATGCCCTTCTTCCGCGCCATGGAACGCAGTGGATTGTTCCACCCTGTGACCAGCCGCGTGTTCTTAGCGAGAGGCGAGACGTCTCCGGCGTGTTCGTACTGTTCGTTAACGGCCCCGCTGGCTGCATGAAACATCTGCAAGGTCTCTATGACGCGCCCGCTCGCTGTTCCGACACTGAAAGTCGTGTGGTCGTCAGCGTGCTTCTGAGTATCTTTCCACAGCGCGATAGCCTCGCGCAATGACGCCGCGGCCGTATCCATCCATATATCTACAGGCACATGCCTGCGCTCCGGCCTTGACTTTAAGGCCGAGAATCTATCTCCGAATTGTTCAAGGGCGATCGACGCTGGGAAGATCTGGCCACCGATGCCCATTACGACGTGCCTGCCCCTGGTCTCGGGGTCTGTATAGTAGGCGGCCGAAGCTATGATGTAGTCGAGCATGTCATCATCCATATATCTTTGCGGTATGTCTATGTATGGGTGCATGCCGCCTTCCCATTCGGTGCTGAGCAGTTCCCACGCGTCAAGGCACTGGGAGAGCAGGGCCGATATCGCGCCCTTTGCCTCGGGGGGCAGATTATCAGATCCGCTCTGCGGGTCGAACGGCCTGGATATAATGGCGCCACTCTTAGTCCTGTAGTAATTGTCTTGAGCGTCTGCGCTCTCATCCGCCGTAGATGTTTTGGCAGCCGCCCTTTTGAGAAGCTCCCTTTTAAAAGAGTCCTCTTTTGAATCGGAAGCACTCGCCTTATCTACTTTATATAGAGCGGACAGTATCCCGGAGACCAGATAGACCATGTATATATGCCCTCCTATGGCCATGGGGGCGCCCCCGGACTCTCCTTTCGCTCTAACGGAAATATAAGGCCTGTTGTTCCTGTCCATCGCCTGGCCGAGACTGCTTAGATAGAGCTCTTCACCATCTTCTACGAAGAGCTGTATCCAGCTTGCCCGGTTGAAGCCGCCCTGAGCCGCGGCAAATTTATTGTGGTGAGCATCCGGCTCTAGCTCAGCGAGAAAGTGGTTGTTCGCCCCAGCCGCCAGGAATACCCGGTTGAGAACGGCAGAGGCGTGTTCGGCGAGCCCCTTCTTCTTTCGCGAACCAACACTCAAGACAGTGTAATCCCTCCCGAGCAGCGTGAGTTCGTGCAAGAGGGCGGATAAGACGAGATGCGGATTGCTTCTTGTGGAATCAGGGCCATCAAAACTATCTAAGAATAGATCCCGCTGCCTTCTGGCGTCATCGTAGATCTCTTTTATGGCGCCCGGCCTGGCTATCTCAAGCGGTAGAAGCACTCTTGGGTCGAGCAGCATATATAGTGGACTTGTCTTAGTGGACAGCTGTATATCGGTGCGCAAGTCGGTATCGGCCGAGTCGCCCATGCCTATGGCCGAAGAGATCCTTTTATATATAGAGTCTAGAACCGGGCTTTCACCCGCCCTCAGATTTATCACTCCGGTCTCGCCCTCCTTCACAATGCGCGCGAGTGCCTCAGCGTCTTCGGCGTCGCCTTCATCCAGAAAGATGATGCGGGGAGGCAGACTCCCGCCGCCCGGCACTTTCCGCTGCTCTCTGGACTCATTGTATCCTAACGGTACCAGCGCCCTGAAGGCGGCTTCTGCGCCCAGAGCTTTGGGTGCTATGACGACGATATCCGCGCAACGCTCTCTCATAGAGTCTGCCTTTTTCTGCGCGAAGCCGAGCCAATAATCGTCATCTTCAGGTATGACCAGCTCGGCAGATGCATTACTTTTGATGCTTTCCGAAAGGGATCTATGCGCACCCTCCAGCTCACTTCCCAATCGCTCAAGATCGCTCGATCTGGGGCCGAACCCCGAACATCTGTGAGCAAAGGCCCCTGACGGGTCGAGCTCTAGGCCGATGGACGCCCTGCAGTTTATTATAGATATCCTTCTTATGGCCTCTTCCACCTTTTGGTGGTCTTCCGAGGCCATAAGGGCCATCCTGTCCTCCAGATCTCTTTTTAAAGAGGTCGTCATGTATAGATCAAGACGGCTTGCCGCTTCACTTCTCGCTTCATCAGGAGTGTCTATGCCTAGATATAGATCTATCTGGCGCTCGACCTCTTCTTTTTGGTTCTGCCTCGCCTGCCTGTCTTCCACCATTGGAGTGGCCCTGTCGAGCATATGCGAGAGGTCCATGTCGAGAAGATGTGCCGGCACGCCCGTAAGCTTTCTCTGCAAGGTCTCGTAAGACGCTTTTATTGCGCCGGGGTCGTCTACCAGGCCATCTCTCCAGCGAGCGGTCGACGCGCCGGCGGCGGCCATCGCCCACGAGAGCGCGTTCTGTGGAGAGAGGCCTTTTCTTACCGCTACTAAAAACGCCGCGAGGGCGCTGTCGCCCGCTGCGATAGTCTTCTCTACCTCGTTTCCTACAATGGGGGAGTAGTGGGCCCTCTTCTTCTCCGCATCTATCAGCACGGCGCCGCCGGCTTCGAGGGTCAATAGGAGATATCTCGTCTTTGTCGCGTTGCAGAAGTGCGCAGCGAGGAGGACTATATCTTCAAGGGCCTCGCTCCTTATGTCTCTGCCGAAATTCCTTTCCAGGTACTCATCAAACCCTTTGCCTAGGTCCTTTAGATGGTCGACCGCTTCTCTGAACTCTTTTATATTCATCTTGGCGTAGTCTACGCCCCAATCCGATTCCAATTCCGGGTGGTGCAGCTTTAAGCAGACAGCCTCGCAGACGTTTGGGCCGTATGAATCGAGAGCCACTTCGTGCCCTACCCTTTTTGAAGCGACCGCCATCTTGAGGTATGTATCAGGAGGATAGCCTCGCCTCATGCTTCCCGTAAGTATATCTAGAGTTCCTCTCGGCGCCCGGCTTACAAAACTTTCGTAGGCTTCCAGGAATTTCTCAGCCTCACTCTCATCTCCCAACGTGCCTGGGCCAAGGAGAGAGACGTCGGAGCCGGCAAAAGGGAAGTACCTGCCACTCCTTATGGGGCCGGGCAGGACAGGGACGAAATACTGCGTGTCTATCCCAGCCTTTTTAGCCAGGCGCTCCATGAATTCCCGCCACTTGGGGACATTTGATGTAGCCGCGATGTGTGCTATCTTGATCCCTGAGTCTTCGCCTATGGCCTGATCGGCGACCTTCATTACATTGCCCACATTGAACCCTCCGCCACCCACGCTGATACCAAGCCTATCGTCCGGACATACAGGGTTTATGGTAAGGCAGACCACGTCCGCCTCTTCCATAGAGACGCTTTCGGGTGATGCAGCTGTAGACGTAGAGGCATCCATATCCCAGAAGTCTATGTCAGATGGTAGGCCTTGGTGCTGCCTTATGAGGGCCTCTGTCCAGATGTTGCACTCTTCTCTATTGAGTGAGCTCTGCGGTATCTCAAGAGCCAGGCCTGAAAATACCGGGCTCATGAAACTCTTTGTCAATAGGTCGAACGCGTCGATAAGCCTGGAGAGCTTATCTGTTGTCATACCCGTAGCCAGCATCGCGCAGAGCTGCTGAACCACCTCATGTTTTACCCCGATGCCCGGCCCCCTAAGGAACTTGATGACTATGTCGTCGAAGGCATCCTGGGGCAGGGATCTCCTGAGATCGGGCGCATAATACCTTCCCAGGTACCGGTGGGCCATATCGAGATAGCCCAGAGGATCTTTTTTGAATGACGTATTCGGGCCCAACAGAAGGCGCTCTACGCTGGATGAGAGCTGCTGTTGGTCATCTGTCTTCTCAAGTGTCGCGACGAGCCGCGTCATCTCAGTAGAGAACTCTTTGGGAAAAGAGGCTTTCAGCTGTTTCATCCTATGATCAAAAGTGGCCAGGCTTCTCAAAAATTCACGCGCTCTCTCGCTGAGATTATTAGGGCCGGTAAGATAGTCGTCGGGAGAACCATCTCCGTTTATGATATAGAACTTCTCTATCGTCTTGGCAGGCGAGGCAGTTCCTTCTATCTCGACCGTATCATACAGGTTGTCGAGCACGTGCAAGGCTATATGGTTGAGCAGACGGAAGAATGTCTGAGAATCTTCTTTGTAAACGCCGCCCAGGAGGTTTTGCCCGTCTATGATGCGGCAGCCTCTGCCGGACATCGACTCCCCTCCGCAAAGGGCATCGTGCATATATCTTACGGTGCGCACATCCGCATAGATTGTGCCGGCGAGATCTCTTACGCTGTCATCCGCAGGTTCGTCGCCTGCTACGATCTCGGCTATGGCCTCTGTTAGCTCTGCCCTTCTTTTGGCATCTTCGGTAGCGACATGTTGCTGCTGCGCATGCCTGTCTATATTGCCGGAAATATCTTTGACGTAATGTCTGCCAATAATAGGATCGAGGTCCGGGTAGTAGGGCATACAGCCCTCGGCGGCCACCTTCGTTAAGGCCTCAACGCTGAACCCTTGATAGATCCTATATAGATTATCGTCGCCTTCAAAAACATCGGCCAAGTCGCACAGCGCGACTACGGGCCTCGTAAATGCCTTGCCCCACTCATAGCTTGACAACTTGCCGTGCGGACGCGCTAAAGAGTACTCAAACCCGTCTCTTATCGTGTCTCTCTTCTCTTTTCCATACCCTATATAGGTTTCTACTTCAGCCGCCGATGCCCACGCGATGTCGTACAAGAGCGCCCTGATCCTCATGATCCTGGGTGAGGCTGAGGCTAGCGGCACCAAGGACTTCGCTCGGATATCATCCTCGTCGTGCCTTAAAGGAGCATCATTCGTTATTTCCGGCCTCTTTCGAGGAAGCCTTTCCAGGGCGGCCAATTTAGCAGTGAGCAAAAGCACAAGAAAGGACGGATCTTCCTGAGACGAAAAATCTATACCGGTGAATATAGCATCCAGATAAAGAGCGTCACCGAAGATCAGCACCGGCGCGCCGAAATCGCGCGCTACCCTCACAGTCATCCCAGGCCTTTTTTCTCGCAGCCGCCTGAAACCTTCTTGAAGGCGCGCCATCTCATCATTATTATTTGGCAGCTCGGTGTTTATGAACTGGTGAAGGGCATCGAGCCAATCAGCGAATGAACTGCTCTTGTCTCGCTGGTCGGCCAGCTTGGCAGC
>JBDRDE010000198.1:0-5906 GCA_043821065.1 Candidatus Omnitrophota bacterium | reverse complement strand
CTTAAGCAGGGTGGAGAACATATGAGCGGTTATATCTGCGATTTTCACATACACTCCAAATACTCCCGCGCCACAAGCAAGGATATGGATATCCCGAATATAGCCAGATGGGCAAAGATAAAAGGGATCTCACTTATGGGTAGCGGCGATTTTACCCACCCCATGTGGCTCTCCGAGCTGAAGAATGCGCTGGAGCCCAAAGGCAACGGCATATTCAACCACTCCGGTGTGGACTTTATCCTGACCGCCGAAGTCTCTAATATCTATTTTAAGGCCGGCAGGACGAGAAAAATTCACAACATCATCTTCTCACCCGACTTTAAGACGGCAAAGGAGATAGGTCTGTATCTTAAGGGCCACGGAAGCCTCGAGGCCGACGGAAGGCCTATGCTGGATATCCCGTGCGACAAGATGGTGAAGGGGCTCTTAAGGATCAATCCTGACTGCATGGTGGCGCCGGCCCACGCGTGGACGCCGCACTTTTCGGTATTCGGCTCAAACTCCGGGTTTGACAGGATCGAAGAGTGCTTCGAAGAAGAGACCAGGAATATATACTCGCTGGAAACCGGCCTCTCGAGTGACCCGGCGATGAACTGGCGATGGAGCGAACTCGACAGGTTTTCACTCATCTCAAACTCAGACGCGCACTCAGTAAGCAAAATAGGGCGCGAGGCCAACATCTTCGACGCGCCGTTTAGCTATAAAGAACTCAGAGAGATACTCAAGGCCAAAGACAAAAAGAGGTTTCTATACACGGTGGAGTTCTTTCCACAGGAAGGGAAGTACCACTGGGATGGCCACCGCGCTTGCGAACAAAGGATACACCCCAGAGAGTCTCTGGGCCTCAACAACAGGTGCCCGGTGTGCGGCAAGAAGCTCACGATAGGCGTGATGGGCAGGGTCGAAGCCTTAAGCGACAGAGAAGAAGGCTACAGGCTCGATAGTTCACCGCCTTACAGGAATCTCGTGCCCCTGGCAGAGATCATAGCGAGTGCTCTGGATATGGGGGTTGCGACCCAGACGGTCCAGAGAGAGTACAACAAGCTGATCTCGACGTTCAAAAGCGAGCTTAATCTGTTGCTTAATGTATCCAAGGATGATATATTGAGTCAAGCGCCGCCCAAGATCGGCAAAGGCATTATCAATGTCCGTGAGGGCAAGGTAGATATAATGCCCGGATACGACGGCGTTTACGGCCAGATAAATGTTTTTGGCGCGGAAAACGAAGAAGAAAAGAAGCAGGCGACATTCTTTTAACGGAACACTGTCATTGCGAGGAAGCCTAGTACTCATGCTGGCTGACGAAGCAATCTAGGCCCAGATTGCTTCGTCGACCGAAATATTAAACAAGGTCTCCTCGCAATGACGAGAATGGTGGAAATGAAAAGGCAGGGAAGAGCAAAGATCGTATCAAACAAAGAGATCGCCCCGCAGCGTTTTCTCATGCGGTGCATGGAGCCGTCTATCTCAAAGGCCGCCAAGCCCGGCCAATTCCTGATGGTGAAGTGCTCAAGCGGCCCGGAGCCTTTCCTGCGAAGGCCCTTCGCCTTCCACAGTATAAACAATCGACGCTTCGACATCCTTTACCAGGTAGTCGGTCCGGGCACAGAGGCCCTCTCTCACAGGAAGAAGGGAGAAGATTTGGATATAATAGGGCCTATAGGCAACGGATTCGCGGAGTCGAATCATAGAAAACACAATATCCTGATCGCCGGAGGCATTGGCGTAGCCCCGCTGCTCGCGCTAGCCGAAAAATTGGCGCAAACCGCAAACCGCAAACCGCAAACCGCGCTCAATGTTGTTCTCGGGGCATCTACAAAGAGCCACATACTGCGCGAGAAGGAGTTTAAGAAGGCCGGGGCGAAGGTATATGTGGCCACAGAAGACGGCTCCAAAGGGCACAAAGGCTTGGCCACAGACATATTAAAAAAATTACTCCGGACTTCGGACTCCGGACTCCGGACTGTTTACGCCTGCGGACCGAAAGCGATGCTTAAAGAAGTAGACAGGTTGGCGAGACAGCATGGCATTCATTGCGAGACCTCCTTAGAGGAGAAGATGGCCTGCGGCACGGGTATCTGCCTAGGGTGCGCGATAAAAACCACGACCGGCACAAAGCTCGTATGTAAAGACGGCCCGGTCTTTAAAGCGAAAGATATTGTATGGTAGCGGCAAAGCGCAGGACGCCACAGCTGTCATTGCGAGCCCGCCGAAGGCGGGCGAAGCAATCTAGAACGTCCCAGATTGCTTCGTCGCCCAACATGGCATCTCAGGCTCCTCGCAATGACGGAATCGTTGACCTATCAGTGACTCTAGGCAAGATAAAGATGAAGAACCCGGTTACAGTAGCCTCGGGGACCTTTGGTTACGGCAAAGAGCTCGAGGACCTGACGGATCTCAAAAAGCTCGGCGCCATAGTCACCAAGACCGTCACAAAATGCGCCAGGGAAGGCAACAAACAGCCCAGGATAGCCGAGACCGCCTCGGGGATGTTAAACTCCATAGGGCTTGAGAACTCAGGCATAGACGATTTTATTGCCCAAAAGATGCCTTATTTAAAAAAGATAGGCATACCCGTTATCGTGAGCATAGGGGGCGAGAAGAGAGACGAGTTTGTCGAGCTTGCCGGAAGGCTCGATAAGGTGCGCGGCGTCTCAGGCATAGAGGTCAACATCTCCTGCCCGAATCTCGAAAAGAAGGGTAAGGGGCTCTTCTCCCAAGACGCGAACCTCACATACGAGCTCGTAAAAGAGATAAGGGGCGCTACGAGCCTCACCATCATCACAAAACTCACCCCGAACGTTACCGACATCGCCAAGATAGCCAGGGCCGCCCGCGACGCGGGCTCGGACGCCGTCTCCCTGGTGAACACTTACGCCGGCATGGCCATCGATATAAACACAAAGAGGCCGCGGTTAGGCAATATAACGGGGGGCTTAAGCGGCCCCGCGATAAAACCATTGGCGCTAAAGGCGGTCTGGGATGTCTATAATAGCGTCGACATCCCGATAGTGGGCATGGGCGGTATCACCACCACGGAGGATGCCATAGAGTTTATGATGTGCGGCGCGAACGCGGTCGCTTTGGGAAGCGTCAACTTTGTCTATCCCAATAAATGCGTTGAAATCATCGATGGTTTGGCGTACTATATTAATGCTAATAAGATGGTAAATATAAAGAATCTGATAGGTTCGCTTAAGATAGCTTAATTCTGTCATTCCGGTTTTTGCTATTGCTTATGCCAGGCAAAATACCGGAATCCAGGATGCTGAGATCCCGGTATTCGCCGGATGAATGCAGAGGCGAAACCGGGATGACAAAAGTGCAGGGCCATACATGATAGAGTTAAAACCAAAAGACAGGATAATCGTAGCCGTAGACGTAGGCAATGCCGAGACGTGCAAAGAGCTCGTTTCAAAACTCTACCCAAAGATAAAGATGTTCAAGGTGGGGAGCCAGCTCTTCACCGCGGCTGGGCAGGAGGCGGTAAACTCGATAAAGAGAAGAGGCGCCGGCTGCTTTCTCGACCTCAAATTCCATGACATACCGGCCACGGTGGAAAGCGCCGCCAGGTCCGCCACTAAGCTGGGAGTCGATATCTTCGATGTCCACGCCAGCGGAGGCCTGGAGATGATGAAGTCGGCCGTCAAGGCGACCGGCGAGACAGCCCGGAAGCTGAACGTAAAGAGGCCGCTTATACTGGGGATCACAGTCCTTACGAGCATGAACAAAGACGACCTCGAAGCCTTAGGCATAAAGAGAAAGACTGAAGACCAGGTGCTTTCATTGGCCGAGTTCGCCAAGAAGGCGGGGCTCGATGGCGTGGTAGCGTCGCCCAGGGAGATAGTGCTGATCAAGAAGAACCTCGGGAACGATTTCCTGGTGGTCACGCCCGGGATACGTCCGGAGTGGGCCGATAAGGCCGATCAGAAGAGGGTGATGACGCCGAAAGAGGCCTTGGAGAGAGGGGCGGATTATATAGTGATCGGACGCCCCATAACAAGAGCCCGAGACCCCAGGGAAGCGGTGGAGAGGATCATAGGAGATATCGGATGAAAGAGGCAGAGGCGCTAAAGTTATTCCGGACCTCAGGCGCTCTACAGAGTGGCCACTTCAAGCTTTCAAGCGGCCTCCACAGCGCGCAGTATATGCAGTGCGCCCTTGTGCTTCAATATCCTGAGTATGCCGGAAAGCTCTGCGCGGCGCTGGCCGCAAAATTTAAAGACGATAATCCTACGGTGGTCGTGGCGCCTGCCATAGGAGGCATAGTCGTCTCATGCGGAGTGGGAAGGGCGCTGGGCGCGCGCTCGATATTTACAGAGAGAGAAGATGGCAGGGTGAAGTTCAGGCGCGGATTTTCCGTTAACAAACAAGACAGGGTGCTTGTGGTCGAAGACGTCGTCACGACAGGCAAGTCGACAAGAGAGGTCCTGGAGGCCGTAGAGTCGGCAGGCGCCTCAGTAGTAGGGATAGGCGCTCTTGTAGATAGATCGAACGGCACGGCGTTTAAGGAGAATTACGCCAGCCTCATCAGGATAGATATACCGGCCTTCAAACCGGAAGAGTGCCCTCTGTGCAAAGAAGGGAAGCCGATAGTAAAGCCTGGCTCGAGAGCGTAAAACCGTCATTGCGAGCGAAGCGAAGCAACCTAAACGAGGAGCAATTACATGGAAACCGAATTAAATAAACTGATAGAAAAGATAAAGAGAGACGGCGTAGAGCAGGCAGAGAGAGATGCCGCTGATATAATAAAAGGGGCCGAAGTGAAAGCCAAAGGCATCATAGCCGACGCTAATAATAGAGGCGCTGATATTGTCGAGAAGGCCGAGGCCCGGGCCCGGGACTTCAAGGCGGCTTCCGAAAAGGCGCTCGGGCAGGCGGCGAGAGACGTGCTCCTATCTTTAAGGGAGAGAGTGGTGGAATTCTTCGACAGGATAGTGAAGGCAAAGGTCAAAGAAGAGCTCTCCGATGATATATTAAAAGAGGTCATAGTCAAGGCGGTAGAGAATTTTGGAAAAGGGTGCGATCTCGACATAGAGATCGTCGTGAGCGAGAAGGAGAGAGAGAAGCTTAAGAAGAGGCTATTTGCCGATTTTAGCAAAGAGGCGAAAGAGCGCTTTACGCTAAAAGGGTCCTCCGGCATAGAGAGAGGGTTCAGGATAGGAGAGAAGGACAAAGACTCCTACGTCGATTTTACCGATGAAGCCATTACGGGGGCGCTCAAAAAGTATCTCAACCCGAAACTCGTGGAGATCCTGGACATAGATCTCGGGATCGAGAAGTGACGCATATGGCATGTCATTCCGGCCGAGCACCTGTACACAACCGGCGAGTGCCGGAATCTAAAGAGATTCCGGTATTTCGCTTCGCGAAAACCGGAATGACAGGATGAGAGAATGGCCAATAAGTATTATTACCTGGTAGCATCATTGCCGTACCTTAGATTCGAGGCTGCCCCTCCGATCGCAAGAGAGGAGTTCCTGGCCGAGTGCGCCAAGTGGCTCGATGCGAAGAGCCTCGAAAAACTCAATGGTATAGATACGAAAGACCCTGCCGCAAAGATAGGCGACAGCGATATGGTGAGCGAGTGGAAGGCATTCGACGCCGACCTTCGACAAGATCTGGCGCGTGTGCGCCGGGCAAGAATGGAAGGGGCGCCCGAGAGGATACCTGCGGGACTGAAAGAGATCTTCGAAGAGCGGACCCCTCTCGCTATGGAGAAGAAGATAGAGCGAAAGAGATGGGAATTTCTGGATGAGAAGGAACCTGAGTACCACTTTGACATCTACGCCCTGTCGTTGTATTACATGAAACTTCAAATATTAGAGAGGCTCTCGACATTTGATAAAGAAAAAGGGAGAGAGGCCTTCGAGCAACTATGTGAGGTTAGCGCATGAAAAAAGAAC
>JBDRDE010000197.1:0-2559 GCA_043821065.1 Candidatus Omnitrophota bacterium | reverse complement strand
TCACCGCACACTGCCATTCGGGACAGTGGTCGTGGTAACCAACCTAGAGAATGATCGGCAGGTGAAGGTCGTGATAAACGACCGCGGCCCATATATAAGTGGCAGGATAATAGATCTATCTAAGGCCGCGGCCCGTAAGCTCGGTATGATCAAGAATGGCCTGGCCAGGGTAAGGCTCCATATCGCTCAAAACTGACCCTCGCTATAAAATATAACCACTTGCCACCCTTTAACATCTTAGGTTATAATATAGCCCTTAGGAGGATATGGATGGACCCAAGCGTAGGTGTGTATGCGCCACTCAATACAGAGTTGAGCAACGTCGGTGATTAAGTGGACCCAAGCGTAAGTTTTATAATACCTGCCTATAATGAAGGCGATAATGTCGGGGATTTTCTTATTGAGCTTAAGAAGGTCCTGAGCGGCATATCTCAACCCTCTGAGATCATAGTGATAGACGATGGTTCCACCGACGACACCGCGCAGAAGGTGCGCAATATGGGTGTCGAGGTCATAACCCACAAAGAGAATCTGGGCTACGGAAGGTCCCTTAAGGACGGCATACGGGCCGCCAAGGGCGAGTATATCTTCTTTATCGACGCCGATGGTACCTATGATATAAGCAAGATACCGCATATGCTCGACATGGCCCGGGACACGGATCTTGTCATAGGAAAGAGGGTCTTCGCTAAGAAGAGCACCCACAGGCTCAAGAACCTGGCGCGTCAGTTCTTTGCAAACCAAGTAGCCTACTACTCCAAGAGAAGGATCGAGGACTTAAACTCCGGCCAGAGGGTATTTAAAAAGAAGGATATCATAGATGATCTCCACAACTACCCGGACGGGTTTTCATTTACATCTACACAGGTGGTCTTTTATATAGTAAAGAAGAAGAAAAAGATAGCCTATACCCCTGTAGCGTATGACCATAGGGGCAAAGGGTCTAAATTCTTATCGCGCAAACAGGCCTTGGCTATGATTAAGCTCTCTTTACGGCTTACATTCATGGGCCGCCCCCGCAAGATAACATTTCAGTTGGGGTCTATTGTCCTGGCAAGCGCCCTTATCACCAAGCTGGAGGCAGATGTGCTGGGGGGAGGCCTATTTTTATACCCGCTCATTTTTACTATGGCCCTCCTGGCCTTATTCTTTACTCTCTTATGCCACATATATATCTTCGGTGGCATGCAGAAAAATTGATGCAAGATTAACAGTGGTGCGAAAATGCAAAAAACACGAAGGAGTAATATCGCCATGAAGAAGACCGTCTTAATCGCGTTTTTAGTTGGTTTTGTCCTCCTGTTGGGCACATCCGCCATGGGGGAGGAGTATGAGGAGTTCAGCATAAAGTATGGCATGCACGAGGATACAGTAAAGGAGAAATACGGAGAGCCGTTATATTCCAAGAATATAAAGGTCAATCCGATACCTATAAAGAAGGTCCTTTACGAAAGAGGCGAATCGGAGTATATGATACTGCATTTCTATTCAGGAAGGATATATAAGATAGTCCTTCTGGAAGATATGGACCTGGACGAAGTCAGGGATATATTTGAGCGGAGCGATAAGGGGTAACAAGACCATGCGGACGGATGTAAAAGATTTTATAAAGAAGAACTTCAGGCACTTCAACGCGGCGGTCGTTGTGGACGCGGCGGAGGCGTGGGGTGAGCACCTTAAAAAGAATGGGAAGATGTTTCTCACCATGGCCGGGGCATTGAGCACCGGAGAGATAGGGATCACGCTGGGCGAGGTGATAAGGCGTGACAAGGTCCACGGCATATGCTGCACCGGCGCCAATTTGGAAGAGGATATATTCAACCTGATAGCCCACAAGAGCTATAAGCGCATCCCGCATTACAGGCAACTTACGCCAAAGGATGAGCTCGAACTTAAGGAGCGCCATCTCAACAGAGTCACGGATACTTGCATACCCGAAGAAGAGGCGATAAGAAAACTGGAGAAGAAGCTCTATCCTCTGTGGAAGAGGGCCGAAGAGAAGGGGGAGAGCTATTTTCCGTACGAATATATCTATCAGCTTATAAGAAGCGGTGACCTCGAAGAGTATTACGAGATCGATCCCAAAGAGAGCTGGGTTGTCGCCGCCTGCGAAAAGAGGCTGCCCATCTTTACCCCAGGGTGGGAGGATTCTACGCTGGGCAACGAAGTGGTGGCGGAGACCCGTAACGGGCTCTTTAAGCATTCCAGGTTCATAAAAAGTGGGCTCGAGCAGGCCGATGCGCTCATCAGCTGGTATTTAGAGCATTCTAAAGCCGCCCCTATAGGGTTCTTCCAGATAGGCGGCGGCATAGCCGGTGACTTCGCCATATGTGTCGTCCCTCTTATCAGGCAGGATATGAAGACCGACTGTCGTCTCTGGGGTTACTTCTGCCAGATAAGCGACTCGACTACATCTTACGGCTCATACAGCGGGGCCGTGCCAAATGAGAAGATCACTTGGGAGAAGCTCGGGGTCGATACCCCTAGGTTTATCATAGAATCAGACGCCAGCATAGTGGCCCCTCTTATATTCCAGTATGTATTGAGCATATAGTCAAG
>JBDRDE010000196.1:0-14677 GCA_043821065.1 Candidatus Omnitrophota bacterium | reverse complement strand
GCCGAAAAGAAGGCCTCCTCTACTGATCCCGGCGCAAAGATCGCGCGCGGAAACTCCCCGTGTCCGGAATAGAGCGCCAGCTCCAGATCCCCTTGCTCTGTGCGTGTAGGCAATCCAGTAGCCGGTCCGGGCCTCTGGGCTAAGTGCACAATTATCGGAAGCTCCATCATGCCTGAAAGGCTCACGCCCTCTCCCATTAAAGCAAACCCTCCGCCGGATGTCGTAACTATAGCTCTAGCGCCCGCATACCAGGCGCCCAGCGCCATATTGATCGCGCTTATCTCGTCTTCTGCCTGCTCAGCTATGATACCGAACTTGGATGCCTGTTGAGCGAGAAATGTTAATACCCCTGTAGAGGGAGACATCGGGTAGGACGAGATAAAATTACACCCTCCCGCGATGGCGCCCATCCCTATGGCTTCTGCCCCGTTGCAGAGTATCTCTTTTTCCGGCATATCGGCCCTCTCTGGCAAGGCAAATCTCTCTTTTTGTATCTGGCCGGAATCGATCAGGCTTCGAGCGATCTCGTATCCTTTCAAGACCGCCTTCAAATTATTTTCAACAATATCTTCGCCCTTGCGGTAAAAACCTTTCTTTACGCTCTCGAGCGCCTTATCATCATCTAGATCCATCATACCTAGGATAACCCCTACTGCTATAGTATTGCCGTATATATTGCTCCCAATTACTTCGGCCTCCTGGGTAAATGGGAGATCGATTATCTTATGCTCGGAGTCCCATTTGATGCTCTTCTCCGCCAGGATAATAGTAGATCCCGATAGCCTGTCTTCTACGTGCTTTAAGGCCTCTTTATCCAACAAGACGCATATATCTACGAAATTTACTGGCGCGCGGACATCTTCATTGGATATCCTTATCTCTGCCGAATTGCTTCCGCCGCGCACGCGCGACATATACTCTTTCGTCGCGTAGACATTGAATCCCTCATCCTTGATGATCTTGGTAAGCATCACTTCTACGGTCTGGATCCCCTGACCCGCTTCGCCGCATATCAAAAGCGAGATGCTCTTTTTCCTTTTAGACATAATATTTTTTACTTTCCCAGTGCCTGCTTAAGATCCATGGCGCGTCTGTTTTCTTTTTGGTTTTTATCTTTGTTCTTCAAGTAATTTTTTATATTTGCCGTAACCTTCTTTTTCCATATCTTCTTTTGGGATAAAGCGTAACGCCGCAGAATTTATGCAGTAACGCGACCCCGTGGGCTTAGGACCGTCATTGAACAGGTGGCCCAGGTGCGAATCCGCGTTCTTGCTTCTCACCTCGGTCCTTACCATAAAGAGGCTCCTGTCCTGTTTTTCGATGACATTCTCTGGCTCGAGCGGCCTTGCAAAGCTCGGCCAACCCGTACCCGATTTGAATTTATCGAGTGAGCTAAAGAGGGGCTCGCCCGACACGATATCGACATATATCCCATCACTTTTATTGTCCCAATATTCGTTCTTGAACGGGGGCTCTGTCCCGTTTTTCTGGGTAACCTTATATTGCATCGGCGCCAATATACTTTTTAGCTTCTCTTGATCAGGCTTTTTGTATTCTGATCTTCTTCCTGTATCTTCTTTGTGGCCCATTACACCGCCCCACACTTCCTTTAGCCGTTTATCCCTGCCGCACCCAAACCGGTAGAGCTTATACTTTACCGGGTTCTTTTTATAATAATCCTGGTGGTACTCCTCGGCCGGGTAGAATGTATCTGCCTTTATTATAAGAGTGGCGATCGGTATTTTAAATCTATCGGTCTCTTCGAGTCTTTCTTTTGATCGCTCCGCCAGGCGTCTCTGCTCATCAGAGTGATAGAATATGGCCGATATATACTCATGGCCCCTGTCGCAGAACTGCCCGCCCGCATCCATGGGGTCGATCTGGCGCCAGTAAGTATTCAAGAGTTCCTGATATGTGATCTTTGACGGATCAAATGTGATCTGAACAGCTTCTATGTGGCCTTTCTTGCCGTAATCTCCATAAGTTGGGTTTTGACCTGTGCCGCCGATATATCCTGAAACAACCTCTAAAACACCATCTATCCCCTCAAAAGCCGACTCCACGCACCAGAAGCACCCCCCTGCAAAAGTAGCCTCTTCTGACTTCCCTTCTGCGTATCCGCCAGAGCACATAACTATACCCCCTAGTAAGGTAATTAAAACTATCTGAAATACTCTTCTCACGCCTTTACCAGCTTCTTCTCGTAGTCCGCAACAATGTAATTTTTGCCTTTTGATATTATCTTATGCCCTTCTTTCTCCAGGAGTCTGCGCATACGGTCCGGGCCGCCAGGGTACTTCCTGTTCACCGCTCCACCGGTCTTTAGAGTCCGCCAATAGGGGGTGATAGCCCTTCTCCCCTGAGATCTCATCTCTTCCGCCGCGTTGGCCGCCATCCAGGAAAAGATCCCTGTAGTCATGGGGCACCCGATCGTCGCCTTATGCTTCTTGGCGACTCTCTGGCGGATCAGGTTAATTGTAATGAGCTTGCCTTTGGGTACCTTTTTCATTATTTGATCTATCTCTTTGGGGGCCGGGATAGCGAGTGTCCCCTTTCCCCATCTCTTGCTCAGCTTGCCGGTTATCTTTACGACCTTAGGCAACCCTTTCTTATCGGCCATCTTCTCCTGCCAGGACTTGCGCATCTTAGGCTTCATTACATGCCTTCTGCCATTTATCAACTCCTCTTTCTTTATCCTTGTCAGGCCCTTTATCCTCTTTTCGGCCAAAAGGGCCGGCCTGAAATTCCTGTACTCCTTATGCCAGATCAGGGCCACCGGCCGCCTGTCGCGCGTATATTTAGCGCCCCTTCCGGCGTTGTGCATCTTGAGACGCCTTTCAAGGTCGAGTGTGTATCCGGTATAATACGTACCGTCCACGCATTCTGCGATATATACGAAGTGCCGCCCCCTTCTTTTAAATTTATTCATTTTTTTTCGCCGGCGGTCATTTTTTAAAAATGTCTATGTCCATCTTTTCCAGTATCCTGGAGAGTTTTGCCAGGGGCAGGCCTACAACATTGTAGAAACACCCCTCGATGCGATCGATAAATATTCCGCCTAAACCCTGTATGTCGAAGCTGCCGGCCTTATCGAACGGAGAGGCCCAGTTTATATATTGGGATATCTGTTCGTCGGTGAGCCGGTACATATAGACCTTCGTCTTCTCGTGCGCGGTAAACTCCTTACTTCTATCGATATCTATCACGGCGATACCGCTATATACCCACTGCGGCCCCTTGGAGAGCAGTTTTAAGGTATTAGACGCGTCTCTCTTGTCTTTCGGTTTACCTATGATCCTCTTACCGGCCAGGACCACGGTATCCGCGCCGATGACTACTCCCGTATCGAATCTCTTGGCCACCTCTCTCGCCTTTCGGAGGGCGTTCTCGACAACGAGCCCGCTGCAGCTACCTTTAACAAGGCGCCTCTCTTTGGCCTTCGATTCAGCAACCTCGAATTTTAGGCCTATCTGCTTCAGCAGATCCCTTCTGGCCTTAGATTTAGACGCGAGTATAATTTTACGCATTTTAGTCCACAGTCCGGAGCTCGTAGTCCGGAGTTCAACATGCAAATCACATATTTAAAAAAGTGCTTTGTTTTTTTTAGTAGGTCTCTTTACTTCTGATCTCCTGACTCCGGACTCCGGACTAGCATTCACGCGGACGCTGCTTTTTCTCCCGCTAAGTAGCCAGTGGAGAACGCCTGCTGCAGGCTATATCCACCGCTTGGAGCGGAGCCGTCTATGATCTCACCCGCGAAATATAGCCCCGGGACTATCCTGGACTCCATGGTCTTCGGGTCGATCTCTTTTGTGGATACACCGCCGTCGGTTACCATAGCCTCTTCTACGGGCAGCGATCCCGTCACTGTAAGGGTCAAGCTTTTAAATAGGGTGATGAGAGCGCTTCTCTCTTTCTGCGTAACCTGATTACATTTCTTGCCTGGGCCTATGCGGGCCATCTTAAGGAAGGCCTCTCCCAATCTTTGTGGAACGAGAGACCCCATAATATTCTTGATATCTTTATTGCCGCTATCCTGAAATTCCCGAAGCAGCCTCGCCTCAAGCTTATCTTCGCTCAATGCGGGTTTTAAGTCTATTAATAACTGCGCGGTCTTGAACTTCTCCATCATCGAGACTATCCTGCCGCTTATATCGAGCACCAAAGGGCCCGAGACGCCGAAATGCGTAAAGAGGCACTCGCCTATGCCTGTAGTTACTTTCTTCTTTCCTATTAGGAATGTAAGCCGGACATTCTTGAGCGTAAGGCCGCTCAAGCCCTTCAACCACTTCTCTTTTGCGGTCAAGGGGACGAGCGCGGGTGTTATGGGCAGTATGGTGTGGCCTAGCTTCTCTGCTATGCGGAATCCGTCACCGGTAGACCCTGTGCTCCTGTAAGACGAGCCGCCTGTAGACAGTATTACTCTTCTGGCAGCGATACTGGGGCGGCCCTCAAAATCAAGCTTGAAGGCTGAATCTCTCTTCTTCAGGCCTGAGAGTCTCATATTATACAACATCTCTACTCCCTTGCTCGCGAGAGACTCTTTTAACGTCTTGGCTACAGATTCCGAGCTGTCCGTAACAGGGAAGATCCTGCCCTGCCTCTCTATTTTGAACTTCAACCCCCGGGACTCAAAGAAGTCTGCCAGATCCTGGCTGGAGAACGCGCCGAACGCGGTACGGTAGAATGGCCCCTGCCTACCGAACTTCTCTAAAAATACATCTATCGGCGCGGAGTTGGAGATATTGCATCTACCCTTTCCGGTGAGAAGGAGCTTTTTGCCGATCGAATTATTGCGCTCGATCAGGACTACGCCCCTCTTGTGCTCTTTGGCACGTATCGCGGCCATTGCCCCCGCGGGACCGCCTCCAACCACAGCTATATCGTAACATCGCATATTATTTGTATTATTTGGGGACGTCTCCCAAAGTTTTTACTCATTTAATCATATAATGTTATGATAACAAACAATGCATATTTAAAGATACAGACAACGCATATTTAAAGGTCGGAAAAATTGGTTATTCTAAAAAATGCACACAGAGTTTTTGTAACACGTTTTCGTATAATGATTAATAAACGTGGGAAACGTCCCCATTTCCAACATTAGCGAAGCTTCAATGACTTCTTTATCGTATCGATCTTCTTAAGCTCAGCATCTATCTTATCGTTTAACTTGCCGTAGAATTTTGTCAGCTTCTCCATATATGCATTGGTCTTATCGCTGAGAGCCTGCGAAGTATTACTCAGGCTTTTTATATTGAGGTCGTTCATCTCCTTTACAGCGCCAAGCCAGCTGGCCAAACCGTCCACAGCCTCATCTTTCATTGCCTTTCTCTCTATGGTGTTGAATATGGTCAACATGTGAAAATAGGCGTCGAGCTGCGTGATCGTTATAAGGCATGAATCATATATACTGCTGATAAGGATAGGGTCTCGCGTATCCCCCATAAGGGCTTTCACCTCTACCGACTCCGCGTATATCTCGCTGCGGATGTCGCGAAGCGTTGTCTCCAGCGCGAATACAGGCTGGATCAAAAATATTGATACAAGTAATACCGTTAAGCATATTCTCTTCATGTTGTCCTCCTTTTCTTTTAGAGATCCTTCGGACGCTTTGCGTCCTCAGGATAAATTCGCACTTATGACTTACGGTAAATCTATGATTTACCGTAAGTCATGTGCTCATTTATTTGATCGCTATCTTAGATATGGACATGTTACAGCGGGCCACGCTCGAATCCTTAGACTTCGGCCCCAGCTTGTACTTCTCTATAGTGAGCAGCTCTTCAGACCTCTCTATATTGTACATAAAACCAATGAGCTGCTCGAGCTGAGCTTCGCAGTTGAGATTTAGAATGTACTTCTTCGCGGCCTTCGTATCTTCCGCCTCTCCGGGCTTCATGTTGACCAGATATATAGAATGCTCACTGGCCAGCGTCTCTATCTCCTTTAATAGAGATGTCATCTCCTCTTCCTCCGACCTTGAGCTTTTGATCAATGTCTTGTACTTTACGCTCGCCGCCAGTATCCTGTCTTTATGCGTCAATATATGGATGCTCCGCTTTATGCCTGTCTCTTTCTCTTCTATCTCCGCGGTCAGCTCTTCCATCTTTGAGAATATAGGATATATGACCATGCGGTCCAAGAGCGTTATCGATATTATAAAAGCGGCCAGGTAGAGGGCCGTCTTCTCTCTCTTGGATAAGCGTGCCAGGAATGTCTGAGCGGAAGACAGTTTTAAGAGCTTCATCTCTCCTGCTCCGTGTTCAAGACGCAGTTTATCTCGAAATCGGTCACGTCCCTCTTGCCCTCTTTTCTTTTTGTCGTATATCTCGTCTTTACGTCGTCGAAATAACTCGACTTCTCCATGTTATCCACAAAAGCGAAGACGACCGACATCGATCTGGCCGTACCCTTTACGGTAAAATTGGACCCTTGTTCGAATCGTATATCATTTAGCTCAAGCTCCACCGGAACCGCGTCGTGAAGCTCCGCCAGCACCTCTATGGAGTGCCCTCTCTTGGAGAGATACTCCCTTATCATCGTAACCTTCTCAAACTGCTTCTCGAGCCGCGACGCCTCAGAGTACAATTTATCATATTTGCCGTTTAATACCTGTAGGTATGTATTCTTGAAGTACATCTTGCTTATCAATATTGAAAATACCAAGACGAAGACCGCCAAGAGCAGAACCCCTGACTTGATAAGTTCCTTCCCTCTCTCCTCTATCTCCCTTCTCAGCTTCACCTCTTCCGGTATAAGGTCCACTTTTACTTGATCGCAAGCCAAAAGGGCGGATATGACATTAAAGAAAGAGATGCCCTTCGCCTTGGCGATACTCTCCGATGCCTCTTTCGAGACCGCTATGCTCTTGAGGTAGCTTGAGACCTTGCTCTGGACGTGGAGAGTGTTGTTGAGGGTGGCCTCGAGTCCGGGCAGCTCATCGACCGCTCCGGTCACCAAAAGAGAGCGAGGCACCTTCTCTATATCCTCGCTCTGATAGACCTCGTAGGACTTCTTTATCTCTTCTATGAATTTGGCTTCATACGTCTCTTTCTGCTCCATCATCTGTCGCGCCCCTATGGAGATACTCCTTATGAATATAGGCCTGTTCCTGAAGACTACGATAAAGTCGGATGACGATTCATCCACATGTATGATATTTACGGGCAATGTGACCGTATCCAGCTTCATCATCTTCGGCACCGACCACGCGAGCCCTTCGGGCACGAGTACGACCTTCTGCAGCCTTATACCCGCCCTATCCAGTATGTCGAACTGCCTCTTGATCACATTCCTGCCTACGATAATGAGGAGTATCTTCGTGTAATTGTTCTTGAAGGTCGTGATCTCTATGTAATCGATCATGATCTCCTCTCTGGAATAAGGCGTATACCTGCTGGCCTGGAGGTTTATGATCTCCTGGATCTCTTTCGGATTTGTAGATGGTATCTCTATGTTCTTCGTTATGATCGCGTGCGATGGGATGGTGCTTATCACATAAGGATTTTTAAGCTTGAGCCTGGCCAAGGAATCTTTTACGGTCCTGGCTATGGCCGTCTCGTCCATATCAGCAATGGGAACAGTGATGAGGTCCGATAACTCCTTTTTGATCGAAGACATCCTCATGCCCGCTATCCTGAGGCTTCCCCCGCTGATATCCAGTCCGATAAGGTCAGACGCGCCGGCGCGCGCTTTGGGGCTCATCCCTTGTGGCTCCTTGTATAACTACTATAATGACTCATGCCAGTATATCACTCTCCCGGAACGGTCTATGACGCAGGATAGTTCATCAAAGACCTTTCTCTTGCCTAGCGTTGCCTTGCCTTTTACCGTGAAAAAATTGGAATCCACGGCCAGGTGCTTATTAACTACCTGGGTTAAATTCGCTAACCGTGACTCACTCATAGGATAGAACTTGCTTAGATCCGGGACGATCTTCGCGTGTTTGTCAAAAATGTAATCGTCGATGGTCCCGGCTATACCATCTTCACCGTTCCGATACAAAGATATGATACCGGCCAAGTCTTCGGAAAGCCCCAGCGCGATGAAGACCTCTTCCGGGGCGGTGTTTATATTTACCTTTCCGTCGCCGTAAATAGTGATATAATCTCTTGTGTCGCGCAATAGCTCCGGAGTAAAATCTTTAATAAGCACAACCTCGTCCAGCACCTCTATTTCTCTATCCATCGCCCCGTACGGGTAATGCTCAAATCCGTAATAACGGTCTTCTGCGCTCCCATCAGCGATAGAGAGCATACTGTCCTCATCGCGCCAGTCTATGATAGAGGCCGCGATATTCTGGGCATCCATTTCGCCCAACCCGCCGGTCAGTTTGAATATATTCTCGAGAATGGCCTGGTTGGCTGTGTTTATATTTATCTTTCTCTCTTCGTCTATGATGGCGTAGACTATCGTGCCTTCGCCGACTTCGCTCTTCTTCTCGGCGCTCATAGCCGCGATCCAGTTCCTATTTTCGTCTTCTTCACCGGTCTCAACCAGCCTCTTGATATCTATTATCGCCTGCTTCACGCAGGCGTCCGCAACGTACCTGAGTTTATCCCTGTCATCCAGGCGCTTTACAAGCGAGACCTTCTGCCTGACACCATAACTTAAGATCACGGCGAATGTAGTAAGCATACATACGGACCATATCGCCAGGATAAGCAGCCCTCCCGCCTCAGGACCCGCTGACAGGTATATTGACCGTCTTCGTGTACTCAATGACTTCCTTCCCATCGTCAAACTCGAATATCATCCTGACCGCCAAAGGGGACGACTCCTTATCCCACTCCTCCAGCCAAAAATACTCCTTCTTCTCATCGTCATAAAAATAGTAGAGGAGCTTAAACGACCTTACACCGCTAAAGCCCTCCTCTATTATACCTTCGTCGTCTCTGTGAATATGGGAGAAGTCCCTCTCCTCTTTATTGATAGACCTTGACGAATCATCGTAGAAGTATGCCACCTTTCCCACGGTCCTTTTGCCGAGCCTCTGGCTTGTCACAAGCGTCGAGAACTCAAGCCGCGTCTCTTCGCCCAAAAAATCCAGGCCCTTGAAGGCAAAAGACCCCCTCAGGTCACTTACAAACCTGTCGAAGAATATATTCAGGTCTTCCTCTTTTGTATTTCCCTGCGTCCGCTCCCAGATCTTGATGCCGTTACTAAATGTGGAGTATATCGCTAGAGATATGACGACTATCATCGAAGAGACGACAATCATCTCTAGGAGTGTAAACCCTTGATCCGGTTTGCGGTTAGCCTGTCCTGAGCGAAGTCGAAGGGCGGTTTGCCTGTCCTGAGCGAAGTCGAAGGGCGGTTTGCGGCAGCGCGCTAACCGCTCACCGATCACCGCTAACCGCGCTTTATTCCCAGTTGTTAATGTCATCTTCACTCTCTACGCCGTCCCTGCCCAGGGAGTATAGATCATAATCCACCCTGTGCGCGCCGGGAGATTTATATAGATACTCCCTGCCCCATGGGTCTATCGGTTCTCTCTCTAGATATGGCCCGTTCCAGTTGCTTACCTGCCCGGTCTCCGCGAGCAAGGCCTTCAGGCCATCCTCTGTCATGGGAAATGTACCGTTGTCCAGCTCATAAAGTTTCAGCCCTGTGGCTATATTGGCCTGTATATCGGCCTTCGCCGCAGCTGCCCGGGCCTGCTCGCTCCTGCCTGTGAGCCTGGGCATCACCATCGCCGCGAGCGCCCCGATGATAATAACCACCAGCAACAACTCAATCAGCGTAAACCCTTTTTCAGGGTTCAGGGTACAGGGTACAGGGTTCAGGGTACAGGGTACAGGGTTCAGGGGACAGGGTACAGGGTACAGTTTTGACTTTTCTGACCCCTGACCCCTGCCCCCTGACCCCTGACCATATCTTATCATCTCCATATTACCCCCCTATTATGTCTGTGTCTGTTAGTGTTCCTGTTCGTGTCTGTTCGTGTTATCTATTCCTCAGCGAAAGACTTTCTCCAGTTGTTCTCTAGCTCTTTAAGGTTATGTACTTTTTCAGAATATGCAAGTCTCAAAGCATCCTCCACGCTCTTCTTATCTCGAAGCTCGCGGCAGAACTGCGCGAATCTAGCGGATCCGTACCTCTCTATGAGAAAATCTATCAGCGAGACCGACACGAGATAATAACTGCTGACGAGCGAGTTCGTGTCTAATATCAGCGTCGCCGGATCGCCACTCTTTGTGACCGTAGGGCGTATATAGATCTTCTCCACATCTTTGAGGCGCATTATATCAAGCTCCACAAGATCGTCCAAAGAGAGGAGTTGATCCTCCTCATACGCCGCCTTGGCCAGCTCTTTCATCTCTCTGCGCTTCTTCTCCTCCGACCACTGGGCCACCCCTTCATCCAGCCAGAGCGGTATCTTGCCCGTAAACCCGACAAAGTCGCGGAATATAAGATGGGCTATCTCATGTGGCAGGATAGAGTCGATGAAGACTTCGCTCCAAACGTAAGACATTATGATCCTCTTCTCGTAATCGGCCATGCCGTGCGACCACTTCGGCATCTCGCTCGCCTCTACGTACGCGGCGTGGTCGGGATAAATATAAACTTTTACTCTATTATTCCATGTCCAGAATTCAGAGTATCTGGGGTAGCCAAGTCCTACGGCTATCTTTTTGTAATATATCTCGGCGTTGCGCGCCACATCGTTGGCGAAGCTCCTATCGCCGGTATAGAATATAATAAAGTGGTCGCTGCCATGCTCCTTCCAGTCTTCGGCAAAAGTCAGGGTACAGGGTACAGGGTACAGGGTACAGAAAAGGAATAACAATAAAAATCCAACGATCCTGAACCCTGAACCCTGACCCCTGAACCCTGACCCCTGACCCCTGAACCCTGTTTTCATAGATTGATCTCAAATATCGGCAAGAGCATCGCTATCACTATAAAACCCACTATGAGGCCCATCACCAGTATCATGATAGGCTCCAGGAGGCTCGACATTATCTTGACGCCCTCGTCTACATCCTTCTCGTAACTGGCGGCTATCTCGGACAAGGCCTCGTCGAGTTTTCCCGACTCCTCGCCCACCGCTATAAGGTTGCACATAAACGGCGGGAATAGAGGGGAATTCCTGAGGCCCTTTCCGAATGACCCTCCCTGCTCCAGCTCATTATAGCTCTGTAAAAGCCGATTCTTTACCACCTCGTTGCCCAGCACGGGTATCGCTATGTTAAGGGCCTTGAGTATCGGTATCCCGTTCTGTATAAGAAGCTCGAGGGTCCTGCAGAAACGCGCCAGATCGGCCTTGAGCATGAATTTGCCGAATAGAGGCAGGTGTAGCTTGAGCATACTCACAGAGAGCTTTCCTGTCTTGGTCTTCGCCTGCCCCCTGAGGATCAAAAGGAGCGTCAGTATGGCCACGAGAACCGCTTGCCATCTCTCGCGCAGTATAGTACTAACTGATATAAGTATCTGTGTAGGGACCGGCAACTCTTGTCCTATCCTCAGGAATATCTGCATAAGCCTGGGCATCACAAACGTCAGCATGAATATCACTGTGGCCAGGCCGATTATCGCCATCAGTATAGGGTATATCGAGGCCATTTTGAATCTCGAGATCATCTCTTCCTGCTTCACCCCGTAATCGGCTACCCTTACGAGGGCCTCCGAAAGGGCGCCGCTATTCTCTCCCGCGCGTATCATCGCCACGTACAATGGCGAGAAGATATTGGGATGTCTCGCCAGTACAGAAGAGAAGGCTTCGCCGTCCCTTATAGCGCCCGATATAACACTCAACAGCTCGCTCAACTTGTGGTCCTCCGACTGCTCGGATATGATCTCGATGGCGCTTAGTATGGGCACGCCTGCCTTCAAGAGGCTCGCGAGCTGTCTGCTGAATATAGTCACGCTCCGGGACTTGACCCTTCCCGATATTTTGCCCGCGCTATGGCCGGGACGCTCGCCATGCTCCAACTCTCTCTCGATCTTTATGGGGAGGTACCCTATGTTGCCAAGCTTTTCGATGGCCTCCTTTTCGGTCTGCGCCTCGATCCTGCCCTCTACCAGCTCTTCGGACCCTTTCTTCGCTTTATATATAAATGTCGCCATGTTTCACCTTTTGGTTTAGTCCAGAGTTAGGAGTCCGGAGTCCGTAGTTCAACAAGAAATAGATTGTTCTTAAAAAATCCTTTTATAAGTACGTCTTTTTTCTCCTGATCTCCTGACTCCCAACTCCTGACTCCTGACTTCGCTATGTCACATTCGAAATGTACTTCTTTATCCGCGCCCTGTTGGCGCTTGTTATATCGAGAAAATAGAGCCCTATATCGTAGCTCTTGTCCATATTCGTCTCTTCCTCGCGGACCACCCTGCCAAGGCACTGGACCGGCGGCTCGGCATCCGGGAGCTCTATCTTTAATTCCAGCACAGACCCGACCGGTAGAGGGAAGTTAGAAACGAATAGAAGCCCCCCCGCAGATAGGTTCTTCGTGACGCTGAAACGCTCCTTTGTCGGACCCCCCTCGATAAACTCCTCTTTAAGTTTATATATGTTGTAGCGCATATTCAGCTTCTTACTTACCCGCTCGAATATCCTTTTATCCCTCCCTGAAAATTCATTGCCTGCCTGAACAGCAGCGGAGACCTGCGCCTTTTTACTCAAGTCCCCCAGCTCCTCTTCGGCCGAAGTTACCTGCATAACCTCTTCAGGGGTCGTGATCCCGTCGATGACCTTCTGCCAACCGTCCTGCCGCAGGGTGCGCATGCCTTCAGAGATCGCTGCCCTCTTTATCTGGCTGGATGGCTTCTTATGTATGATCATATCCTTTATCTTTTCGTTAATGAGAATGATCTCGTATATGGCCGTCCTGCCGAAAAAACCTGTGAAGTTGCAGGCGGCGCAGCATTTACCCTTGTATATAGTGAACTTATCCGGCCCCTGGGGCAGCTCCTTGGCTATTTCATCCCTGACCTGGTCCGGCACCGATGTATCCTCCTCTTTACATTCAGGGCAGATGGTGCGTATAAGGCGCTGAGCTATGAAAGCCTCCACACTCGATGCGACTAGATAAGGTTCGAGACCTATATCAATAAGCCTGGTGATCCCGCTCGCCGCGTCGTTGGTGTGGAGCGTGGAGAATATGAGATGGCCGGTGAGCGCCACCCTTATGGCTATCTCGGCTGTCTCCAGGTCTCTCACCTCTCCTATCATTATGACATCAGGATCGTGTCGCAGGACGCTGCGCAGCCCTTTGGCGAAGTCGAGCCCGATCTCGGAACTTACCTGCATCTGTATGACGCCCGACATCTCGTATTCGATAGGGTCCTCTATAGTGATGATCTTGCACTCTTTGGTGTTTATCTTATTTAGGCAGGCATACAGCGTGGTGGTCTTGCCGCTTCCCGTAGGGCCGGTCGCGAAGATTATACCGTGCGGCTTCTTTATAAGCTCTTCAAGGATATCGAGATCCCTCTTTGAGAGCCCCAGCTTCTCCATATCGATGAGGCGTTCTGTGGGGAGGATCCTTATCACGATACTCTCGCCGAAAGGCGTAGGGACCGTCGATATCCTCAGGTCCAGCACCTGGTCCTGCACCCTTACGACCGCCCTCCCATCCTGCGGTATCCTGCGCTCCACTATATTGAGATTGGACATGATCTTTATCCTGGATATTATGGCGTTGAGGAAGTTCTTTAATCCCGGGGAGACCGTGGAGTCGTAGAGAATGCCGTCTATCCTGTAGCGAAGGGCTATCTTGCCCCTGTACGGCTCAATGTGGATATCGGTCGCCCTCTTCTTCCATCCTTCCAGTATTATCTGGTTTACAAGCTTTATCACCGAGGCATCCTCGGCAAGCTTCTCTATATCGTCTACCTTATCGTCGACTATCTCCTCTGTCCCGGCCCGCTTGGAGGAGGCCATCCCCTCCAGGGTTTCGGCCGCTATGCCGTAGTACTTCTTCAGGCTCTCCTGGATATCATTCGCGCACGATAGGACGACCTCTATATCATAACCGAGCTGGGTCCTTATCTCATCCTGGGTCTTAACATCGAGCGGCGAATTGACCGCCACGGTCAGGGCCATGCCGTCTATCTTGATGGGTATAAATTTGTAATATGCGGCCACTTTTAACGGGACCTTCTTTAAGACAGACTTATCTATGGGTGTACTCCTAAGGTCGAAGCAGCTGAGCTTCAGCTTCTTGGCCAATATATCCAAAATATCTCTTTCGGGCACCGCACCCTCTTTAACGAGTATCTGCTGCAAGCTCGCTCCGGTAGACTCCGCCTCTTTTACAAAAGGCGTCAAGGCCTCTTTTGATATCGCCTTAGACTCTAATAGCGCATCGTACAGTATCTTGCTCTCTCTCTTCAGCATTTCTTATCTCACTATTCGCGTGTCTGTTCGTGTACCTGTTCGCGTCTGTTAGTGTACCTTAAAACCCTCTCTTCTGAAGATAATCCTTATATCTCTGCACAACCTCTTCCATATCTTTGGGCGAGACAAGGACCAGCTTCAGTTTGAAGCCCCTAGCCTCCTCCTCCGCCTTCTTTATGCCCCACACATCTAAGGGGTTTATTATGGCAACGGTAACGGTGTATTCATCCCCCTTCAATGGCAGGCACTTGTGCTCCAAAATCAATTCTGGAGTGAACTTGCCTACAAAGGCCCAATCTATGTAATCGTATCTTATAGAGACATAAGGTATGC
>JBDRDE010000195.1:0-6144 GCA_043821065.1 Candidatus Omnitrophota bacterium | reverse complement strand
GGCAGTATTATAAGCGGCAGCGTCCACAGGTTCGAGAGGGGAGATATCATATTGGACCTCGGAAAGACCGAGGCGCTTCTTCCCAAAAAGGAGCAGTGCCACAAAGAGAGCTACAGGCAGGGGGACCGCGTCCGGGCTTATATACTGGACGTGAAGAAGACGCCCAAGGGGCCGCAGATAGTGGTCTCGAGGACGCACCCGGGCCTGATAAAGAGGCTCTTTGAGCTCGAAGTCCCGGAGATAGGGGACGGTATAGTCGAGATCAAGGCTATCGCCAGAGAGTCGGGCGAGAGGACCAAGGTGGCGGTTTACTCTAAAGACGATAAGGTGGACGCGGTAGGCGCCTGTGTCGGCATGAGAGGGCAGAGGGTAAAGAGCATAGTAAAAGAGATAAACGGAGAGAGGCTCGATATAATAAGATGGAGCATGGATATGCGTGAATACGCCAAGGCCTCCTTGAGCCCTGCGGAGATAGCGAAGATAAACCTGAACAGCGAAAAGAAGGTACTCGAAGTCATAGTAAATGACGACCAGCTCTCACTCGCCATAGGTAAGCACGGCCAGAATGTCAGGATAGCGTCAAAGCTGTTGGGCTGGGATATAGATATAAGAAGCGCCAAGAGGCTTCAGGAGCTTAAGGATAAAGAGGAAGAGGATGCTAAGACGGCCAAGAAGACGAAGGCCAAAGACGGCAAGAAAGGCAAGAAGACTAAGCCAAAGGCGAAGCCTTTAGCCAAGTCCGAGATAGCTGGCATCAAAGGCATAGGCGGCAAGACCTGCGGCGTGCTGATAGAAGCTGGATTGGATACTATAGAGAAGCTTAAGAGCGCCACTGTGGACGATCTCTCGAAGCTTCCAGGAATAGGCAAGAAGACCGCCCAGAAGATATTTGAGGCGGCGAAAGAGAAAGAGGCTACATGAGTATACGTGTCCATGCGCTAGCAAAAGAGCTGGGTCTGACCAGCAAAGACTTTATAGAGAAGCTTCATAAGCTCAAAGTGGATGTAAAAGGGCATATGAGCGCCATTGACGAAGAGACGGCCGAGATAGTGCGCCATGAGATTGCAGGCCAGGCAAAGCCCAAGGCAAAGGCCAAAGGCAAACCTTCTAAAGAGAAGGTTGTCAAGAAGGCCGCGAAAGAGAAGCCTGCAAAGGCTGTGCCTGCAAAAGAGATGCCGTCGAAAGAGAAGCCCCACAAAGAGAAGCCGCTTAAGGATGAGCCCGTAGAAGAAGAGAAAGAAGAAGTCATTGTAGAAGAGAGAGAAGAAGTCATCGTAGAGGAAGAGCGGGTTTCTCTTGTTGAGGAAGAACCAGCCGCTCCTCCAGAGAAGAAGCTCGAGCCTCTAGAGGTAGACCTACCGGTCACGGTCAAGGATTTTTCGGCAAAACTCTCTAAGAAGCCGAGTGAGCTGATATCAAATCTGATAGCCAAGGGGATATTCGCAAGTATAAACCAGAACTTGACCGAAGAGGTGGTCAATGATATAGCGGCTGAGTGCGGTTACAGGATAGTGAAGCCTCCCGACGCGCATGACGCGCTTCTTCAAGAGTTGAAGATAAAGGATAAGGGCGGCAAGAAGGTACTCCGGCCCCCTGTCGTTACGTTCATGGGGCATGTCGATCACGGGAAGACGTCGCTTCTCGACTATATAAGAAAGACGACCGTAGCCAAGAAAGAGAAGGGCGGGATCACCCAGCATATAGGGGCTTATCAGGTAAAGCTCGAAAGAGGCGCAGTCACCTTTCTCGATACGCCCGGCCACGAGGCCTTCACCGCTATGAGGGCGCGCGGCGCGAACGCGACAGACGTCGTGGTCCTGGTGGTAGCCGCGGATGACGGTATAATGCCCCAGACAAGAGAGGCGATAGACCATGCTCAGGCAGCCGGTGTCCCTATAGTGGTAGCCATAAATAAGTGCGATCTGCCCTCAGCCAACCCCGAAAGGGTGAAGAAGCAGTTGGCCCAGATAAACTTGATGTCCGAGGACTGGGGCGGCAGTACGATCACTGTACCGGTATCGGCGAAGACAGGCGAAGGTGTGGAAGAACTTTTGGAGATGCTCCTTTTAGAAGCGGAGCTTCTGGAGCTTAAGGCTATACCGGAGCTTCACGCCAGGGGGGTTGTCATAGAAGGAAAGCTTTCTCCGGGGCGCGGTGTGGTCTCTACGCTCCTGGTCAAGAATGGTACCCTGCGCGTAGGAGATATGATACTGAGCGGTCTCCACTACGGCAGGATCAAGGCCATGACTAGCGACAGCGGAGAGAAGATAGACGAGGCCCTGCCTTCTATGCCGGTAGAGATATTGGGGCTATCGGGCGTTCCCCAGTCCGGCGATGAGTTTTTCGAGGTCAGGGATGAGAAGAAGGCGAGGACCCTTTCGTTATTGAAGCAGCAAGAGTCGAAGGAGAGGGCAAATCGCGCCAGAAGTTCAAGGATCTCGCTAGAGCAGCTCCATGAGAAGATAATGAAGGAGCACTTAAAGGAGCTTAGAATAATACTGAAAGGCGACGTTGTCGGATCCACAGAGGCCCTGCAGAGGTCTTTAGAGAATTTGAGCACCGAGGAGGTGAGCCTTAAGGTCATCCATAGCGCCGTAGGGAATATAACCGAATCGGATATAATGCTCGCTATAGCGTCTAACGCCCTCGTGATGGGTTTTCACGTAAAGATGGAGCCAAAGGCCCAGATTACTTCAGAGGAGGAGAACGTCGACTCCAGGCTCTATGATATCATATACGAAGCTATAGCGGATATAAAGGCGGCTATGGAAGGGTTGCTCGAGCCTATCACCAAGGAAGTCTTCCAGGGAAAGGCCGAGGTAAGACAGGTATTCAAGGTAACCAAGGCCGGGACGATAGCAGGCTGTTATGTCTTAAAAGGCAGGATCACGCGCAACGCCAAGGCTAAGCTTGTCAGGAATAAGAAGGTGATATACGAGGGCAAGATAAGCTCGCTCAAGCATTTCAAGGACGATATAAAAGAGGCGAGAGAGAATTTTGAATGCGGCATAGGGCTGCAGAACCATAATGAGATAAGGTCCGGCGATATCATCGATGTCTTTATAGAGGAGAAGACCACACGCAGGTTGTAAACAATAGCCTTAGGTCGTAGGTCGTAGCTCTTAGGTCGTATCGATCACGACCTACGACCTACGAGCTAAGAGCTAAGAACCTAAATATAACCAATATGAAACATAGAATACTAAGCGGTATGAGGCCGACAGGGCCTCTGCATATCGGGCACCTTTTCGGGGCCCTGCAGAACTGGATAGAGCTCCAGGAGACATACGAATGTCTCTTTATGGTGGCTGACTGGCACGCCCTTATGAGCGAATATGAGGATCCAGGGGCCATACAGGAGAACATTATAGAGATGGTGATCGACTGGGTAAGCTGCGGGCTCGATCCGGATAAGTGCTCCATATTCGTCCAGTCCAGGGTGCCGGAGCACCTGGAGCTGGCCATGGTACTCTCGAATATAACGCCCCTATCATGGTTGGAGAGGAACCCAACGTACAAAGAGCAGCTCAGAGAGATGACTACGCGCAACCTCACGACTTACGGGTTCTTAGGGTATCCCGTCCTCCAGGCAGCCGATATACTTATCTATAAAGCGGGGAGCGTGCCTGTGGGAGAGGACCAGATTGCCCATCTGGAATTGACCAGGGAGATAGTGAGAAAGTTCAATGCCCTCTATAAAGGAAGCATACTGGTTGAGCCCCATCCGCTTCTCACTAAGACTGCCAGGATCCTCGGCTTAGACAAAAGAAAGATGTCGAAGAGCTACAGTAATTACATAGCCCTTAAAGACAACGCCGATGAGATAAAGAAGAAGGTGGGCTCTATGATCACCGACCCAAAGAGGGTAAAGATGACAGACAAGGGGCATCCCGAGGTGTGCGGGGTCCACGACTATTTTGAGATATTCAAGCCGTCGATAAAGAGAGAGGTCGATGATTGGTGCAGGAAGGCCCAGAAGGGCTGCACAGAGTGTAAGGCCATACTGGCGTCGGCCGTATCCGATTATCTAGGGCCTATACGCAAGAAGAGAGAGATGCTGGCCAAGGACAGAAATGAGATCGCGGGCATACTGGATAAGGGAAACGAAAAGGCGCGCGCGATCGCTCGGGATACGATCACTCAGGTAAAGAAAGCCGCGGGGATGTTGTAAGATGACGTATAAGGTAAAGCTGGACTTATTCGAAGGCCCTCTCGATCTCCTACTCCACCTTATAAAGAAGAGCGAGATAGATATATACGACATACCCATTACCAGCATTACGGAGCAGTATCTCCATTATATGGATTTCATGCAGATGCTGGACCTGAATATAGCGGGAGAGTTCCTGGTGATGGCGGCTACGCTGATACATATAAAGTCAAGGATGCTCCTTCCCCAGCCGGAAGTGACAGAAGAGGCGTCGGAAGAGCTGGATCCGAGAGAGGAGCTTGTTCAGAGGCTGCTTGAGTACAAGAGATTCAAAGAGGTGGCCATCGAGCTTTCCGGAAAGGCTGCCATCCAGAAGGATTATTTCGGCAGGCGCGTGACATTTTCTCCATCTGACCTTAAGGGCAGGGGCGAGGCGAATGAGGAAGAGTACTTTGAGGCGAGCCTCTTCGATCTCATAACGGCCTTCACAAAGGTGATGAAGGAGGTGCCTAAGCAGCTCTTCTATCAGGTAATAAAGGATGAGTTCACCGTCGAAGAGAAGATGCACGATATTTTTCATTTATTGGTCAAAAAGACGAGGGTGCAGTTTGGCGAACTCTTCAGGAATGCCGAGAATAAGGTCGAGGTGATAACGACCTTCCTGGCCCTCCTTGAGCTTATACGCTTAAAGGAGATAATGGTCATGCAGTCAAAGGTATTCGGCGATATAGTTATCCAGAAGAATACGGAGCTTATGCACCCGCCGGCGAAGAATGAATAATAGCACTATGCGCACCGACAACCGGAACAAACTGTTTTGGAGATTGCTATATGACACGGGATGAGGCAAAAAAAGTAGTGGAGGTGCTTCTCTTTGTGAGCGAGAAGCCCCTTGTGATCGATAACATAGTCAAGATACTCGACGGTTTCGATAAAGAGTCGATACGGTCGATCATAGAAGAGCTCAACGGTGATTACGCCCAGACCGGGCGGGCGTTTAGCGCGGTCGAAGTGGGCGGAGGTTTCCAGATACTGACAGATCCATTTTACGCGCCGTGGGTCCGCAAGCTCCTCTTGAAGGACAAGAAGCATAGATTGAGCGCGCCGTCTCTCGAGACCCTTGCCATTATAGCGTATAAGCAGCCGGTCACGAGGGCCGATATAGAGGCGATACGTGGTGTCAATATAGAAGGCGTGCTGGAGACCGTCCTTGAAAGAAACCTTGTGAAGATAGTAGGAAGAAGAGAGATACCGGGCAGGCCATTTGTATATGGCACAACCAAGACCTTTCTTACACAGTTTGGCCTGAATTCTCTGGATGACCTTCCTAAGCTCAAGGATTTCGATGAAAAGGACATACAGCTGGGCAGGGACGAGCTGATCAAAAAGTCAAATGAGATCGAAGGCGGGGAGGAGGTACCCAATGAAGAAAACCAGGAAAGCGTTGAAGGGGTTGCGCGCGAAGATAGATAGCATAGATTCGACGCTTGTAAGACTGCTAAACAAGCGGGCCGGGATATCTCAAAAGATAGGCGCCGTAAAGAGAGAGAAAAATATAGATATCTACGCGCCCGACAGAGAGACTCAGGTATATCATAGCGCTTTAGAGAGGAATAACGGCCCCCTTATGGATGACACCATAAAGGCCATATACAGAGAGATCATGTCCGGCACGCTTGCTTTAGAGGGGCCGCTTAAGGTCGCCTATCTTGGCCCGCAGGCTACGTTCACGCACCAGGCGAGCCTCTGTAAATTCGGCTCAAGCGTCTCTTATATAGACTGCAATACTATTACGGATGTCTTCAGGGAGGTCGATAACGGAAGGGCCACATATGGTGTGGTCCCTATAGAGAATTCCATAGAGGGCGCGGTGAATCACACCCTCGATATGTTCGCGGATTCGGATCTAAGGGTGTGTTCCGAGGTCTATCTCGAAATATCGCACAGCCTGCTGTCGAAGGAACCGGACAAGAGGCGCATAAAGAAAGTCTATT
>JBDRDE010000194.1:0-4694 GCA_043821065.1 Candidatus Omnitrophota bacterium | reverse complement strand
CTATGAGCGTAAGGGCGGCTATCAGCTGATTGGCCGCTCCAAATATGGGCCAGAACTCATTCCACTCACCGCTCAATCCAAGCCAGCCGCTCAAACCCACGACTATGATCGTCGCGGCGTAACGGTTCTTTATGCCGAACAGCTCCTGCGTAAGGTATCTGCCGATCCTCGTGGCCGTGTCGAGTGTAGTCAATATAAACGCGTTCAATATGATCACCGCGAAGAGCGCGCCGAAGCCTTTGAGAAGGACATCGGTTATCGCGCCGTAGCCTATGCCAAAAGCGCTTATCGGGCCTCCGCCAGAATCGAGTATATTCTTTAGGCCCCCGGTCTCTTTAAACGCGCATGCCACCGCGATAAGAGCTAAGGCCGACATTAAGGCCTCGGCGATCATGCCGCCGTACCCTATCCTCTTTCCCCACGCCTCCGTTGCGAGCTGCTTTGAAGTGGTACCGCTGGCTACAAGGGCGTGAAATCCGCTTATCGACCCGCAGGCCACAGTGACAAAGAGTACCGGCCATAACGGTAGTATGCCGTTCTGGCTCCAACCTACAAAGAACGGGAACCTTATTGCAGGGTGCGTGATAAAGAGTCCTAAATAGCCTATTACAAGACCAAAAAGGAGCAGGTACGCCGACAAAAAATCCCTCGGCTGGAGCAGTATCTGCACCGGAGTCACGCTCGCGACAAACGCGTATACGAGAAGCACTGTGCTCCATTTCACTATGGCATTGGCGCCGATGTCTATAGGGAAAACCCTGCCTATAAATATTAGCGCGGCCAGGCCCAGAAGGCCAAATATTGTCACGGCAGCCTGGTTGAGCTTGAGATTGTACATCAAGAAGCCCACGATCACAGCCAAAGGTATAAGCCCTAAAGAAGGGGCGACTATCTCCGGCTTTATCGCCAGTGTCTTGGCGCAGAGATAGACAAATACTGAGATGATCAATATCAGCGTAAGCCATACGAACCATAAAAATACATAACGCGAATGCTTCGATATCGTCTCTTCGGCCACATCCGCTATCGATATCCCCTTCTTCTTTACGGAGACCATCAGGCTGCCGAAATCGTGCATACCGCCTATGAACACGGAACCCAGCGCTATCCAGATCAGTGTCGGGCCCCATCCCCATATGGAGAGCGCGAGTATCGGCCCTACCACGGGCGCGGCACCGGCTATGCTGGAAAAGTGATGGCCGAATAACACCATCCAGTTCTTAGCGGGAACGTAATCTACACCGTCGTATTCGGTATGCGCGGGGGTGCGCCGTTCTGGATCTATGTCCAGTTGGCGCGAGAGAAGGGGCGCGTAAAACTTATATCCGATAAAGAAGATGGCGAATATTATTAATACCACATATGCGGAGTTCACTTCACGTGCCCCTTGATGAAGTACTCCATTATCTCGTACCCGTTCTTAAATGAGAATTTTGAGCCTCTCGCCGCGGTCTCGCTAAATACCTTCACGTCATTCTTCTCTATGCCTGTGCCGAACATGGCCAAAGGCACAGCGTCGCTTGTATGCGTCTTTAGAGCTAGAGGCGTGGAATGGTCCGGCATCACGAGGATCCTGAAGTTCTTTCTCTTATCCTTGAACTCGTGCAGTATGGTCCCAACCACCAGCTTGTCAAAGTTCTCTATGGCGGTGAGCTTTGCCCTCAGGTCGCCGTTATGCCCGGCCTCATCCGGCGCTTCGACATGGACAAAGACAAAGTCCTTCTCCTTGAGGGACCTGAGCGCGTAGTCAGCCTTTGCCTTATAATCTGTATCGTAGTAACCGGTAGCTCCTGGAACATCGATAACATCGAGACCTATGGTCTTTCCTATACCCTTTACCAGATCCACGGCGGATATCACCGAGCCGCTTACGCCGAACTTCTCCTCAAAGCTCGGCATCTGTGGTTTTGTCCCCTGTCCCCACAGCCATATCATATTGGCAGGATTCTCCTTCAAGTCGATCCTGACATTATTGAGATCGTGCGCCTCTAAAAGAGGCCGCGAATCTTCCATCAGCCTGCACAGGACATCCCTGGCCCTGCCCTTGGGCATATTCTTGGCTATCTTCTCGCCTATTATATTGTGCGGTGGAAGGCAGTCCGTATCCATGAATTCAGAGGGTGTCAACACCACCATCCTGCCGCCCTGCCTGCGCAGATACTTAGTCTTTATCACAAGCAGGTGCCTGTAGCTGACCCCGGGATAGAACTTGGCCCATTCGGTCCCCAGCCCCTTGTCCAAATATTTTATAAGGACCGCAGCCTCTTTGGTGGTAATATGGCCTGAGCTGTAGTCGGACATGATGCCTTCCGATATGGTCACAAGATTACATCGAAACGCCACGTCATCCCTGTCGAGGTCCACTCCTATATTCGCAGCCTCCAGCGGCCCTCTTCCTGTATAATACTTCTTTGGATCGTAACCGATTATTGAAAGATTGGCTATATCGCTGGCAGGTGACATGCCCCTGGGCACTGTAACCGCCCTGCCCACCGCCCCGTGTTCAGCTATGTAAGAGATATTGGGTATCTTCACCGATTCAAGCGGCGTCCTGCCGTTTAGCTCATCCAAGGGGTAGTCGCTCATTCCATCGCCGATCAACACTATATATTTCATGATAAAAACTCCTCCATATAAGATTCAGAGAGTCATACTAAATAAACAAGTGTAGAGTCAGAGAGTCAAAGTGTTAGGTAAACAGCATCTTTTTCTGACTCTTTGACTCTTTGACTCTTCAGCTGCTTTCATCTGTGTGACTCTTCTACAATCCTATCTCTCTAATGACTGCTTTCAAGTCTGCCTTTAACACCTTAGGTTTATCAACGGTCGCGATCGCCCTGTCCGGGTCTTTTAAGCCGTGTCCGGTCAATATGCATACTATCTTTGAACCTTTCGCTATAGAACCTTCTTTGGCCTTCTTTAAGAGGCCGGCGACTGAAGCGGCAGACGCGGGCTCTACAAAGACCCCTTCTCTCTGCGCCAGGAGTTTATACGCGGTTAATATCTCCTCATCGCTGACCATCTCTATGACTCCGCCAGACTCATCCCTGGCCGCCTCGGCCATCTTCCAGCTGGCGGGATTCCCTATCCTTATCGCCGTTGCTATCGTCTCGGGCTTCTCAACGATCTTGCCTCTGACGATCGGGGCGGCCCCCTCTGCCTGGAATCCCATCATCTTAGGAAGCTTCTTTATCGATCCATCCGCGTGATACTCTTTGTAACCTTTCCAGTAGGCCGTAATATTGCCCGCGTTGCCCACCGGTATAAAATGATAATCGACGCAGGCGCCTTCAAGCTGATCGCATATCTCGAACGCCCCGGTCTTCTGTCCCTCGATCCTGTAGGGATTGATGGAATTTACCAGGGTAATAGGGTATTTATCCGATATCTCCTTTACGAGTTTGAGGGCGTCATCGAAATTGCCTTTTACCGCTAATACCATGGCGCCGTGTATCAAGGCCTGCGCGAGTTTGCCCAGGGCAATGGCCCCTTCAGGTATCAGGACCACGCACTTGATGCCGGCGCACGCCGAATAACAGGCTGCGGACGCCGAGGTGTTTCCGGTGGAGGCGCATATGACCGCCTTGGCATTCTCCTCTACCGCTTTGGAGATAGCCATGGTCATGCCCCTGTCTTTAAACGAGCCTGAAGGATTTACGCCCTCATATTTCAAAAAAACCTGCACGCCGGAGCCCACGATCTCACTCAAGTGGCGCGCGTATATCAGAGGGGTATTACCCTCGTTGAGCGTTATAATGGGGGTCTTTTCGGTCACGGGGAGATGTCCCCGGTATTTGTTTATCACTCCCTGCCATCTGGAATTATCGCACATTATATGCTGCCTATCCTTTCAGCCTCACACGTCATTGCGAGGAGGCCTTGTTTGCATACTGGCCGACGAAGCAATCTATAAACTTTCTATCCGAATCGCTACCGATTTGTGTTTTATACAGCTCAGCGCGTCTATCTTCTTAAGCGCCGCCGCCATCCCTTTTTCAGAAGCTTCGTGAGTAAGCATGACTATCGGGACCACCTTATCGCTCCTTCTCTCCACCTGCTTAACGCTTGAGATACTTAAACCGTAATCCGATAGGACGCACGAGATGGACGCTAAGACACCCGGCTTGTCGAGGGCCTGGAACCTCACATAGTACCTGGATCGTATATTCTGCACAGGCCTTATCGTCTTAACGCCGCTATCGAAATATATATTACAGCCACACCCGCAGATCTTCTGGTTTATCGACTTCGCCAGGTCTACGATATCCGCGACCACGGCACTGGCGGTCGGGTATCTCCCCGCCCCTTTACCGTAAAAGAGACACTCGCCGGCGCAGTCGCCTTTTACAAATATAGCGTTATAAACGCTCCTGACAGCCGAAAGCGGATGGTCCTCTTTGAGTAGTGTCGGGTGCACCCTGAGCTCGATACCATCCTTAGACCTTTTGGTTATCGCGAGAAGTTTTATACAGTAACCCATCTCTTTGGCGTACTCTATGTCGCACTGCTGGATACCTGATATCCCCTCCACGTATATGTCCTTTAAGGTCACGTTCTTTCCGAATGCCAATAAAGCGAGAAGCGCCAGCTTGTGCGCGGAATCGGTGCCGTTTACATCAAGCGCGGCGTTGCGCTCCGCGAAACCGAGCCTCTGTGCCTCAGAAAGGGCCTTTTTGAAATCACACTTATCTACC
>JBDRDE010000193.1:0-9326 GCA_043821065.1 Candidatus Omnitrophota bacterium | reverse complement strand
ACGAAGAGTTCGGCCCTCTTATGAATATGTCGCCTATCATGCCATGGGGCTGCCAGTACATCTTCGAATATACGGAAGGCAGGTTCCCGGAAAGCGTAAAGGAGCTCTCTGATTGGATGGGGCGTAAGCGGGATAAGTCGTTATCGAAGAGCGGGGCATCCGGGAAGCCATTGAAGCACTCTATAGTGAAGATGCTTCAGAATATTTGGGGCGGCAACTCGGCGTTCGAGCAGATGTATGGGTTTGCGCCCGTCAGACGGACCGGTAAGGCGGGCTTAAGAGACAAGAGGAATCTTGCGCGCACCATACTGCGGGCACTCATATTGCAAGAGGAGGGAAGCCCAAGAAAGCCGAAAGAGAAAGAAGTAGACGATTTTATGGATCCGGGTAAAGAGAGCCCGTTTCGTGGCAAGCCTCTGCCGACAGACGAGACCTTCTTGGCAGCTACGGGTATGAAAAAACAAGGGGTTATATTTGCTGGATACACGTATATCATGACCGATGAAGAGAGGGAGGCTCTGGCGGAGGATGGCGGCAGCAGAGAAGACGGCGTTGCCAAGCTCTTTGGCCTTGGCCGTCTGCGCCGCACAGGCAGTAAGTCTTTCAGGGACAGGAGAAATATATTGAGGCACGTCTACGCTTTGATGTATGGATCACCGCCTAGTGAGCCTGAGCTCGATAAATTCGACCGGTACGATCCAAAGAGGTGGAAAGAAAAATCCCCTCCAAGCGTACAAGAGCTCGGCCAGGCCGCGACTGACGCGATACAGGATTATTATGGAGGATATATATGCTTCTTCTCAGACCTGGGGTGCCACTCTCTTGAGCCGTTCACATTTCCAGGTAGATTCTTAAGGGCACTCTATACTTGCATAGGAAAGTCAGAACCTACTTGGGATAGTCTCTATAAGTTTGCGGCTTCAAGGGATAGAGACGGATCTAAATTGCGGATGGCCGATTTGAGTATAGAGATAAAAGACGCCGCGCACAGAAGTTATGGCGGCATATGGAGCGTCGCCAAGTGGCTCGGATTCGACGCTTACAGAGATACAGAGAGATCGTCTATTATGGAAAAGGCCGTATGCCATTGGGAGCTCTATCTATTTATGCACAAGAGGGTCCCGACGTATGGGGAGTTTGTGAAATTTACGAGTTCTACCCCAAAGAGAGCGGCTATAAGAATGCCTACCACAGAGGAGCTAGGAAACGCCGGACGCGATGACCTTATAGAGGCTATAAACGCGAACGGTGGAAGTACTGCAGTGGCGCTGGAATTGGGGATTTATGCCCCATCTAGAGAAGAAGAGTTTATATCAGGATGGTCGTACGCGTTTTATAGGTCATTTTTGCCGCTTTATCACGTAATATTCTACAGCTATAGGACGGTTCGTTTTATACGCTACGCTTACAGGATATTCTGCTTTATCTATGAGAGACCGCCATCAGGGCTCGAGCTTATGACATTCATAATAACGCGGGACAAGAGAGATGTCATGCCTACACAGATAGCTTTCCAGGTAGAAGGGCGGAACGACCTGTGGGAAGAGACGAAAGAGCGTGGAGGCTGGAAGAAGGCCGGAAGCCTCTTGGGGCTCTCCACTCCGGAGTTAAGGAGCATGGATCTCTCAGACTGGACCGACTACTGCTGCGAACTTCTGATATTCCTGGCGGAGAGCGATGGCGCCTCGGATGAGCTTATCGATATGAGCCCGGAAGACTTTATGAAACCCACCTGGAAAGGGGTAGAGATGCCCCGCACAATGGATTTCCAGAATAGAGGCTGCAAGGACCTGATAGACGACACACAGGAGCATGGGGGGCGTTTTGCGGTGGCCGAGAAGCTCGGCCTGGCTCTGCCCAAGGGTGATTGGGACGCTCTATGGAATATAGTCTCAAGGCCGAAAAAAGTGCATGATCTCTCAGTCGTAGCTATTAACAGAGAGGGCGCGGCAGAGAGGGCAGGCGGTACAGATCATATAGAGACAGGCGGCATGGACGCCGCGATGAAGAGGCACATAGCGATACTCGCCGCGAGCGCCCCTTACTATTTTATTGCCCAGATCAGAGAGGCCGCGAGTGCCGGGAGATGGAGATTCCTTATGGATATGGAAGATGGAGGGGATATCATCGCCTCATCTTTCGATGCTTGCGGAATGCCGGAAGCCATAACTGCGTTTGATGATCTGCTCTATGAGTATAGACGCATACTCTCGCGCGAGAGGGCCTTTGAGGATATGGCGACGATCGTGGGCGTGATAAGCTATGGACCGGATAACGACGGTAGGGATAGAAAGGTCGACGCCCGATACACTTATGAAGGGGCTAGCGCTATACTCCGCGATATGCTTATACATGAACCTGATAGATTGAGGGCATCTTTAAGAATTTTTATGCAGCCAACATCGGACAGCAAGCCCTCGGATCTTATTGAGGCATTCTATAATGATCCATTTGGCAGAAACTTAATGGACGGGCTTGGGCTGATGGTCAAAGGCAAGCCGAGTCACCCGCAAATGTCGCCGCTATCCCACGCGTCGCAGGCCCTCGCACCCGGTGATTCAGCAATTATCCGCACTACTCAGTACCATGTTACAAACGATACCGAGACCACGTGTTTCCTTAGAGGTAAAAAACTGACAGCAATGGCGAATATAGACCCTCTTGGCGCTATCGATCTGGCGCGTGACAACTGGGAGGTGAAAGAGAAGGAATTATCACCAGAGGAGGCCAAGAAGAAGTATCTGCAAAAGACTTTCTGGCATGTCTTTAGTTCCATGAATATTAGAGGCAAGGATGGAAAGATAGTCAGACGCAGGAGGCCTTGGCAGAGGGCCTTTATAGTTGCTCCGGGCAATACAAAGAAGCTGGAGGCACAGCTGGAGGACGCAGTAAGGAGGGCCCCTCCTATTAACGGAGACGAAGCCATCTTCCTTATCGATAGATACCGCATAACACCCGATGATGTGAAAAGTTTTATAGATACAGTCTATTCTAAGCGACCTCTCACCGTAAGATGTGCCACCTACGATAATGCCGGACTTGCGCATATGGAATATGACAGAGAAGGGACTGTCACTATCCAAGACGACTTTGCCGGTACCGCCACGCTTCTAGAAGCTGCTCCATTCAGAAGGTTCGATCTCGCTTCTGAACGCTTTGACAATGTCGGTCTCGCTGTCGCAGATATAGCGATGTCTAATCTCACGCCGCTTATGGGTACTCCTTACGGCAGGCTCTACACTAGCCCTGAAACCGAGAATGAGCACCTCTTTACAGGCAGCGTTATAGGCAGAGAAGAGAAGAGGAAGGACGGTAGCTACCTCGTATTATATGCCCTAGATAAAAATAATGGATATACTGCTGCACCCCTGTATCTGCGACCGCGCGCTAGAAGACGCAGCAAGGAGATGGCACCTTTACCGGCAGAATTTGAGATAGAAAAGCGCCTTCGTAGCTCGAATATATCAGTAATTAAAAGTCGGCACTATGTATTTGGTTTTGAGACTTCGAGCAAGCTGTATCTGCCCAATTCTGCCATGTCCGATAATAGTGTTACCGCCCAAATGGCATCCTACTATATTGAGAGAGAGAAATATTGGTCCTCTGGCCATAATCGTCAGACACTCCCTCAAGAATTACGGGGTTATCCATATGTGTATGTACGAGGCTGCAATGTAGCCATAAGGAGACTCCTCGCAGGCAGAGAGAAACAGCTTGCCCGCCTTAGCGCTGATGAATTGATCGGATACATCACAGCTCAGCATGCCGGTGTGCCCATATTGTCAGATGCGGAGCGCGCGCTTATTGGGCACAATGCGTCACTCGGCATAAAAGGCGTTGAATTGGTGCATGGAGAAGTAGATAAGAGATTTGCTCCAGCGCTTAACATCTCCTTATCCGGTACATGGGCCTGTTCCGAAGCGTTTAAATTCATAAAAAAAGAGGCCCCAGCGGATCCGGAAGAGCTTGCTAAGTGGATAACAGATGATACCGACAAGGGGCTTCCTTCTGAAAAAGACATAGCGAGTTCGAAGAGTAAAAGCTTAAGCGGGAAGATACGGGCTGTATTCGGATCGAAGCCGGCCTTCATGGCAATGTATGGCTTCAAGCGTCCTAAGGTATTCGGCGAGGACGCGCTGAGCATATTCAGAAACTTCGCGTACGTTATATTAAAGTCTATTATATTTGAGGAAGAGAAGAAGGCACGAGAACCAACAGACAGAGAACTTGATGATTTCATGGATCCCGGGAAGAAGGCGCAAAACGCGAGCCATACATTCCCAGAGGGAAAGAGTATAGAAGAAGCAACAGGGTTTACATATACAGCTCTTCGTCATGCGACAGAGAGCCATCATGCAAAAGACAGGATGAGCCGATTGAAAAGCGAAGGCAAGACCGTGATGGACGCCATGTGTGAAATATTCGGCCTCTCAAAGAGAGAGACTATGGATACACTGCAATATAGAGATAGAAGGGCGGCTATCAGAGCCGTCTATAGCGTAATGCATGCAGGAGAAGGCGGCAATGGAGAGTCCCCCGAACAAGATCTTAACGCATTTGATGCTTTCAGCCCTGAGCGCTGGATAGATAGAAAGCCGCCTACGCGTAAAGAGCTGGGTGAAGAGCTTTACTGGGGTCTTAATAAGCACCATGGCGGGTATAATACATTCTTTGCCGGTCTGGGGTGCGTGGATCTGGAACCGCAGACCTTCCCTGGGGCGTTCCTCAGGAGTTTTTATACAGATGTCAATAAAAGCAAGCCTAATCACGCAGAACTTACCAGGCTTGCCATGGCGAAAGGCGATGGCACGAGCATGCTTAGACCGAAAGATCTCCCTCTCTCCGCGGAATCGGCAAGGATATACTACGGAGGTGTGGCCGGGGTAGCACAATGGAGGGGGTTTGGCGCCCGCATTAAGAATGTAGAATCGGCCCTCCACAAAGACAGCGTGTATACCTGGGAACTATTTATATTCATCCATAATAGGCTTCCCACGTATCCTGAACACAAGTTATTCAAGAAGCGTACGCCTAAGGACGATGTGATGCCGACGCTCGACCAGATGCGCGAATCCGGCAGAGACGATCTAGCCGAAGAGACAGAGCGGCGCGGCGGATCCGCGGCCGTGGCGCAAGCATTCGGCCTCAAGCTGGAAGTTGTGCATGCAGCTGTGGACATGCTCGCCGCCACCTCGACTGCGGGAGACGTCCCCAATTACGTAAGCACCGGATCCGCGGGCACATCGACTTCGAATGAAGGCGCTTCGGAAGAGGATAATAACGGGCCAAATATGGATGATGAAGAACTCAGTAGATTTATATATGAATGGGATGAATATAGTGCCGGCCTTCCAAGAGTGGATTGGAATAGCATAGGACATCCCCCAGAGCAATTAAAGGAGCTGATGAGGAGGATCCTATTCCTTATGCCCCTTTCTTATGAGCTGACACATTGCCGCGAGAGCGGTGAATTTACGCTGGGCGCTATTACGGGTTCTTTGCGCAGGTGCGGAGTCGATATAGGCGACGATCTTACAGTAAGAAACATATTATCATCGGTCCCATTTGCCGAACTCTTAAGATTAAAAGGCGTAGAGATGCAGGAAATTTCTCCTGATTTCGGCAGATTCCGGCTATCTGTTATCGAAGACTATGGAGCGGCCTTGCCTGCAAAAACAAGACGTCCGCCAGGACTCTCTCTCAAGAGGCGGGAAGCCCTGCTTGCCATGGCAGTCTCTAACGGAGAATTTAAAGCTGCGGCTGGCAGACTAGGTTTTCCAGCGCGCACGTTTTCACAAATACTCAATCGCGCGTCAGAAAGGGCCACAGCCCTGCATAGATCGGATATGGTGCAGGCTCTAAAAAGGATGCGTCCCGATAGGAAGGACCGGTTAAAGTTTACAGAGAAGATGTTGGAGGTCATGAATACGGTTATAGCTGAGGGCAGCGCGAGAAAGGCGGCCGATAAACTCGGATTGGATATAGAAGAAGCCCTTGGAGTTTTAGAAGACGCGATAGGGATGACGGCTATCCTGGGGCACGGCGATTTCTCAAGGGTATTGAAAGAATCCGGCCGGGATGTGAAAAGGGAATTGCTTAGCAAACCTAGCTTTGTTCGGGTAAGAGGGCGCGGAAAGCAGCCGACTAAACTTACCGAGATCATGTGGAGGGCGATGGATGCCGTGATTTCAGAGGGTAGCGTAGTAAAGGCGGCTGATAAGCTTGAGGTAGGTGCGGTCCATGTGCAGCGCGCTCTAAAAAGAGCGGTCGCGTGGGCGGAATCTTTAGGCCTATACGATCTGATCGAGGCGCTAAGAGTCGAGGAAGATAGCGGTCCCGCCAGTAGCTCTACGTCATCCGAAGGCATAGAGGCGAAGTATGTAGAGTTATTATATGATATGAAAAAGTCGTTTATGCCTGTTCCCAGAGAGCCAAACCTAAAAGGTAAGAACAGAACATGGTTTATCGACCTCAGGAGAGAGTTTTTGGATATGAAAGGACCCGAAAAAGATATTACACTGCGCCCTGTAAGGGAGCTTAATAATAACATAGCCGGTCATGATGACTACGCCCTCAAAGAAATGGACCACGGCAATATCCGCGTACCATGGGGTTTTGTCGTGATAGCGGAAAGCGAAGACGCGCAAGCCCTGCACGCGACCGGCCTATCCAGTTGTTCCGGCCTGGCGCTTAAAGGCAGGAGGAACGGTAAGGACGTCTTTGTGATGGGCCATTTTAGGCAGGATGAGCTCGATAGTCTAAGTAAATTGGTATTGCAGCTAAGATTTAAAGAAGGCATAGAGGGGATTTCAGGAGTGATCTCTTCAGATAGCGCCAGAAAAGCGAGACTGGATTCGATGGTGTCCGATCTAAATAAAAACGATGGTATAGACATAAGTGTTAAAGAAGATAGGGTTACAGATAAACAGATGTCAACGCACATGGTTATGAACAGGCACGGAGTCGTGGAATTGACATATGAGCACAGCGCGATGGATAGAGCGAAAAGCAATAGATTTAAACCGGTAAAGATCTCATGCACTCAATTCGATAATATAGAGTCGTCTTGGGATCTTCTGGAAATGCTGGATGTAAGGCCGGATGATATGGATTATCGATACCATGACATGCTCATAAGAAGGTTGTCGACAAGGCTTACAAGGAAGGTCAATCAGGGTTGGTTGAGGGCGTCTACCTCGACCTCGAGCGCGAATGAGGAAGGTGAGGCAGAATCCGAAAAACCGGAGCCGCAACAGGTTGATGCAGAAGAAGTTGCAAACCCGGTGACTGTCACTGGTCTCGATACAGCGAGCGACGATAATGCAGCGGTAGGTGAGCCGGTAAGAAAGAAGACGATACTAGTAGCTGAGGATGATAAGCCATTAGCAGGCACCCTGCGGGATATTCTCGAAGCATCCGGGTATCGAGTTATAGTGACTGATAGCGCGGCGGACGCGTGCTCGTTCGTAGATCCGAACCTCGCGATGGTAGTCACGGATCTCGGGCTTAAAGGCGGCGAGAGGGCCGGCGAAGCGGTGATAGCGGCTGCGAAGGATGCGGGCATACCCGTTCTTCTCATAACGGGCAATTCCGATGTTATTAATAGTCAGCCGGAACAGGCGAGACTCCGGCAGCTCGGGGCCGATCGCATCATCCTAAAACCGGCCCGAGTCCCGGATATCAGAGCGGCCGTTAAGACGCTTGCATCGAGTAAGGATGCTGATAATAACCCTCAGTCCAGCACCTCGACCTCGCTGGACGCGAGCGGGCAGGATGGCGCCGAAGCCGAAATGACCGAAGCCGAAAGAGTGAGAGATGAGCTTGAGCGTTTCATAAAAGCATGGGGAAACGGAGGAAGGGTGGTCTACCATATTCCCAAAAATACGAGGGTTCCTCAGATTGCAGATTGGCTAAAACTCGATGAACAAACATTTGATTTTTTGAAGCAGTGGGAAGACCTTGATCATGATGATTTCCAGAAGGCGGTTTTAGCACAAGAATCCCTGCCTGTCGAATTGAAAGAAGACGCACTTCCACAAGATCTCCTTAAAGAGATTCCTGGACCTCCACTCGAACATGTCTATTATGAGTTTGCCAAGAATGCCAGGGATGCCGTAATTAGTTCTTTTGACCTTGATATTAATAGATCAGGACCCGGGAGTGAATATGCGGGAGAGGTTAAGATGGCATTCGATCTCGATGAAGAATTCTTTACAATGCGATTTATAGATAACGGCATGGGCAAGCTCTCCGCAACCACAGAACAAAAGAATGCAAACAGGGCTGTTTATGGAAGCCGCAATGGTGTAGGTCTATTCATCGTCAATACACTGGCTAACGCACTAAAACCCACCCCTGGTGTACTGAGCCGAAAGATCCGTGAAAATCTAGATGATGAAGAGCTGACGGTAGTCGAAGTGCGCATTCCATTAAGATGCCTCAGGCTCAGGGAAGAAGCAGCCAACGCCCTGGATTCTGGCGCCGCAACTGAAAAGGCACATTCAAGCACCTCGACCTCGCAACAAGGCGCGAGTGGAGAAGATATACCATACTATGACCTTGCGGGCGTTCAGATTCGGATTTTATCGGGTGGAGCAATTATTCAAGAAGGGGACGGGAATCCGCGGCGAATTTTGCTAGGTGCCGTAAGATCAGATATGAGTATTCAAGGAACAGGGATAATGGTCGGTATCTTGCCGAATAGAAAGTTTGTCTTTGGCTATGTTAGAAAAGGAAGACTTGTACCTGTATCACAGCGCATTGCTGGTATGATACCCCCCATCCTGGGAAGAATGGTAAAGGCAGACCACTGGGTCCAATCGCTGTGGAGCAAGGCGGAGGCTTCGAAGTTACCTTTTGGGATCGATCGTAAGCTTTCATCGTTAGACAACCAGTTCCTATCCACAGGGGCCGTTTCACTTGATCATAACACATTGCCTGAGAATGAGATACCAATGCAACCAATGACGATTGATGAATATGGACTGGCAAAAATAGGGGACGGTCCTGAAAGCGCCGGGTCTGCGGGTACATCAACCGCCCAAGACATCCAATCCACCCTCACCCACGACGCAAGCCTCCTCCTAGATCTCGAAAAACACGGCCTTACAAAGGAGTTCGCCAAAGACATGATCTACAACATAAGAGTAAACTCAGACTGGGCAGATGAGCACAAAGAGCAGTACCAGATGCTGGAGCTCTGGATACAGAAACTTAGCTCACTCTATCCGGAATCTACATTCTACCTGATAGCAAACGGAGACCCATCAAACGGCCTCATAGATATAGAGTCGTGTCTCAAGCCTGAATATGACCCAAATATGGGC
>JBDRDE010000192.1:0-2070 GCA_043821065.1 Candidatus Omnitrophota bacterium | reverse complement strand
CGCAGGCTCCTTAATGAGCACATAACTTACGAAAAATCTCTGATTTTTCGTAAGTTATAAGCGCGATTTAATTCCGCCACGGTTTACGTTGCGGACTACCTATGTCCTATTATTATATGCATGACTACTATATATCAAACTATTATGTGCCTATTAGAGTATACAAGATGGTTGGTTTTTTGTCAAACGTGATTTAGCCGGTTTCGATCTGCCCCCACGGCAGTATCTCATCGGCCGGTTTCTCCCTGTAAGTATAAAAACCCGGGTCTATCCCCTCTTCAGCGAAGGCCTCGCTCCATGCGCCGAAATTGATATGCTCTGTCCAGCCATCCAACCTGCAGCCTTTCTGAAAGGCCCGATGGATGACTCCACCCAGCCTTCTATCCCCGAGAGAGAAGACCCCCTCTAGCATGCTGAGCCGGGTGTCGTGAAACTTGAGCTTTATCCTGCCCGTCCTGACCCTCTTTTTGATATATGAGATCTTTTCCGCAAGATCTCCATCCCTGTTCATGCCGGACCGCTGGAGAGGTGTATGCGGCTTTGGGATGAACGAATTTACGCTCGCGTTGATCTGGATGCGCCTGTGCGCGCTCAAGACGGCGTTCAATGTATCGATAATGCCGTCTACATCCTCTTTTGTCTCTCCGGGCAGGCCTATCATAAAATAGAGCTTTACTCTCCCCCAGCCGGAGTCACAGGCAGCGGTCACGGTCTCCTTCAACTGGCCGATATCTATCTTCTTATTCATCGCTGATCTCAGGCGTTCCGAGCCGGCCTCCGGAGCAAAGGTCAATCCGCTCTTCTTTATCTTGCTCAAAATCTGGGGAAATTCTTTCAGTATCTTCTCTATCCTGAGCGACGGAAGAGAGAGGCTTATCCCCCTATCTTTAAAGTTGTCTATAAGCGTGGTTATGATCTTTATTATCTCGGAATGGTTCCCGGAGGAGAGCGACAAGAGCGATACCTCTTCATATCCTGTCTCCCTCACCGTCTCTTCGGCCAGCCTTATCACCTCTTCGGCCTTCCGCTCTCTCTTGTGGCGATAGAGGACCGTAGCCTGGCAGAATTTACATTGATGGGGGCAGCCTCTCATGATCTCTATCGCGGCCCTGTCGTGAACGACACTTATGTATGGGACTATCTGCTTGGTCGGATAATAAGAACCGTTCAGGCTTTCGACGCTCCTCTTTCTTACAACATCGAAAATATCTTTGTCGACAGGATCGAATGCCTGGATGGTCCCGTCGGCGTTATAACTTACTTTATAAAATGACGGGACATATACACCATCGATCCGCGCGAGGCTTTTCAATAACTCTCTCTTGGTCTTCTTCTCTCTCCTGCATCTTTTGAAGACGTCGATGATCTCAGCCGCCGCATCCTCGGCCTCCCCTATGAAAAAGAGGTCGATAAAGTCGGCCATAGGCTCGGGGTTGAACACCGAAGGTCCGCCGGCTATCACAAGCGGGTGCTCCTCACCTCTCTCGCTCGACCTCAGCGGTATCCTGCCCAGCCGGAGAATATTCAGAACATTCGTATAGCTCAACTCATAGGCGAGGGTGAAGCCCAGGATATCGAAATTCCCAAGCGCCTCTTTGGACTCGAGTGAAAACAGCGGGATCGCGCGGCTCTTTAAGATCTCCAAAAGATCCACGTCCGGCATGAAGACCCTTTCGCAGGCGGTGTCGTCACGCTCGTTTAAAAGATGGTAGACGAGCTTGTATCCGAGATGGCTCATGCCCACCTCGTACATGTCGGGAAAAGAGAGCGCGATCTTCACCGAGGCCTTCGAAAGGTCCTTCTTGACGGCATTCCACTCCCTGCCTATATATCTCGCCGGCTTTCTCACCTGCGGCAAAAACTCTTCTAACATCTCACGATCTATCATTATGTCCTTTTCTACAGACTATCTAGCTTTTCGGTATTGCTTGCTCGACTGGGGCCTCTGCCTCCAATTAAGCGCTATCGGGGGCCCGCCTCCGCTCGTCGCTCAAAAAAGGAACGGCCTTTTTCCCCTGTAGAAATCCGAAGGATTTCCACAGGACTAGTCCTGCTCAATCTTTCAGATTG
>JBDRDE010000191.1:0-2612 GCA_043821065.1 Candidatus Omnitrophota bacterium | reverse complement strand
ATAGTGTACTGCTTCCATTCAGGCGTCAGCGTTACAGGGCCTATGCTCGCCGAGTCGGTGTCTGGATAGGCGCCGCTGATGCCTCCCATCTTGAACTCCCTTATAACCTCTCCGCCTTTATCGCCTCTTGCCCAGAAAGTAAGCTTTTTAGCCGGGGTAAGATCGAATCCCACGTTAGGCCTCATCCCCCAGTTGTTCTCCGGGTTCTGCCAATATACACCTGACCAGCCGTTACCCTGGCTGGACTTGGCGGTATACCCTATCTTGATGCACGACTTTCTGGAATATGGGTTCTCTTTCCAGTTCGGGTTTATCTTCATATCACCGTGGTCGCCCATCCATCCCGAAGGGATAAAATGGTTCCTGAAATATCCGTAGTCCAGATAAATCGGCAACCCCTTCCATTCTCCGCGCTGCAATGAAGAGAGCCCTTGCGCCTCATCTTCAACCACTTCTTCGTCGCTCATAAACGCGCTCAATTCCTCCTCAGGCAGATTTATTATGACCTCTTCTTCCTGTTGCGCGCATCCTGAAATGACGAAAGTCAATAGACCGATGAAAAGAAAACCATATAATACTCGTCGCTGCATAATGTTCCTCCTATTTTAATCATATGTCATTCCGGCCGAGCTCCGCGCCCACCAGGCGAGTGCCGGAATGACATATTAAGCTATCTAAAACCTACTCGAACCTGATATCATCTAGATATACGGAGAACCCTTCAGGGTTATCCATCTTACTCGCAGAAAGACAGAATCCGCCGCTCATATAGGATAGATCTACGTCTGTCAGGTCTATTGAGTACTCTTTCCATTCGCTCGTGAGCACGACCGGACCAATGCCCATAGAGTCCGAATCTCCGTATTCGCCGGTTATACCGCCGACCTTGAACTCGGTTATGACCTCTCCGCCTTTATCGCCTCTTGCCCAGAATAGAATGGTCTTGGCCCCGGTAAGATCGAAACCGCCATCTCTCGAGCCCCAGTTGTTGGCCGGGTTCTGCCAGAATATGCCTACCCAGCCCGCGCCCTGCGCGGCCTCAGCGCTATATGTTATCTTTATACAGGTCTTCCCACTGTAAGGACCTTCGGTCCACCCGTCATTAAGTTTTATATCTCCATAATCGCCCATCCATCCCGAAGGGACAAAATGGTTATCCGGCGCCCACCTGTCAGTATAGACATCGAATCTATCGAAAGCGAATGCCACACTGCAAAAAGAAAGCGCTAACAATACCGTACATAATATTACCTTCTTCATCTCTCCTCCTTCTTTTGTGCTTTTCTCTTATTCTTTTGTGCTTTTGTGTCTACTTATTCCATACTCTTTTATACAAAAAATAGCTCTCCCGGAGCTGTCTCATATAAGGGCTGCCGGAACCATCTCCCTGTCCCGCCACTCCAAACCACTCCTCGTAAACCATGCCTCCGGGGAATGGCCCTGTGTAGAGGCCTTCCTTATCGTGTATGTCCGGCTCATACGCCTTCCACCACTCATCCAGAAACTCGAAGACCACACCGCCGATCGAGTTTCCCGAACCAAAACCGGCCGAATTATAGTATATATCTTCCCACTCTCCCTGGTGGTACTTTGCCTGATCGACCTCCGATATCTTGCGCGGCTTACCCTTCTGGTAGGCGGGGCATCCATATTCAGTGATCAATACCGGCTTGTCGCACAAGCGCTTGGCCGACTCCCACATACCGGCGCCGAAACCCTGTTCTCCGCGGTAGCTGTTGGCCCCGTACACATCTACTGAAGGGCAATGCTGTGCGAATATATCGAGAAAGAGGACGTCGCCGTTACAGAGAGCCACCGGGCGCGTGGGGTCTATCTCCTTTATCATCCGGGCCACCTCATCTACGAACTGAAAATAAGTGACCGGGTCTACCTTGGCGTTGTTGGCCACGCCGTAATTGGTCTCGTTGCCGAGCACCCACATCATGATATACGGTTCGTCTTTGTACTCCTGGAGCATCTTCTTTACGCTCTCCTTCATGCTCTCCCTGTGCTCGGGGTTGGAATAATCCGTACCCTCATGCCAGGAGGCCCCCGAGCCCGTAGCGTAAGCCCCAAGGAAATCTCCCATCAGAAGCATTATGCCGTAGTCCTTATATAGTTGTCCGAATAATTCCTTGTTCTTATTGTTATCATGATGATATATCCTTAAAGCGTTCGCTCCCATATCTTTTAAGAGCTTGAAATCGCCTATGGCCTCTTCATCCGCGTCTCTTTTGTTGTTGAGGTTCTTATCGACCCACGCGTCATACGGCCCGTCGATCAAACCGTTTCCGTTTAAGTCTTCGAATGTCCAGTCTTTGAGGGTCCCGGCGTCCGGGCTCTGTCCGATCGTTGTAGGCGTGTAGGCTACCGATTTTATTATTATGGGTTCTCCGTCGATCTTCATCTGCCAGTGCCTGTTCTCATACTGCACGAGCTCTACTTTGGGGCCCCCTACCGACCTTAGCACTTTTTGCCCGGTAAGGTCCATGGGCGCGATACTGAGCTTGGACGGTTCGCACTTTACTATCCTTCCCGGGTTGATCATGAAGACATCGTTGGTCACGTCGTAGTCGAACCCGTTATCCACGGATATCTGGGCGCCTTCAAGC
>JBDRDE010000190.1:0-4823 GCA_043821065.1 Candidatus Omnitrophota bacterium | reverse complement strand
TGTGCAATAAGTTTAATACAGACGAAAAAACGACTGCTGTGGAGGCGGTCTTGGCAGCTATCGGAAGGCATTTGGATTATCTAGAGAGCGTAGTGACGATGAATAGCAATTTACTAAAGAACCTGGAGATCTTAAGAGATCCGGGAAGAATAAGAGAGTTCTTTTCATCCTGCGGATTCAAAGCGGAGGTAACCCCACTTACAGACGATGTATATAGTGATTTAGCTTATGGAATAGTTGTTCGAAGAGGAGCGGATAGGAATGGCCCAGAAGAGGGTATCCTGGTTGAGCCTGGGGACGGTTCAGAAGAGGGCAGGCCACTCACCGGCCCCGTAAAGACGAGCACCACGCGCGCAGGCGGGTTACAACAGTTTCCGGAAGATTGGCTAGATCTGCTACCTAAGTTAAGGCTCGAGAAAGGCGCATCATGGGACGACTTGAGGGATGCTGAAAATGCCTGGCACGACAGCATGCCGGGTCAGGAGTCAAGCACAGTCGCGGCGGTAAGCTATTTAAGAACGATCGATAGCGACCTTTCCAGGCTAGGAGACTCATTAAACTGTCTGAGAACTTTGTACGCGATGGATACCGCATTTAAATTGGGCCGGATGAACTATTTGGATGTAGCCGATATAGACATAAACGGGATACTCGAAACTATAGCCGCCAAAAAAGATGGAGCAAAGCTATTCGATTTTTGGTTCGATTATATGCGTCAATTGGCGGTAATGGACAGAAGCTATATGGGTGTCGAGCGTTGGATCCACGATAAGATGCGACCCGAAACCAAGCATCTCTTCAATGTTATGCCGCCTTTCTGCAGGACGAGCGAATGCAAATTCTATATGGCGATTCAAGACAGGGCAATTGTCTGGGTAGAACAGGGCGAAGATTACATGTGGAAAGAAAGCCCGCAGCCGACTCAATATATTTGTAAAGCGCTAAAAGATACTACAACCGGTAAAGATTATGGTTTAAGAATCGTAATGGATACGGAGACCGGCATACTTCACAGGGCATCAACAGTGGGCAGGCCCACGACTCTTATTCCTTTTATCAATAGACACTACGAAGGCGGTTGGCAGAAGTTCCTCGAAGATCACGTGCCCGGACCCGCCACCTCGACCTCGCAGGATGGCACGAGCGTAGCCGGTAAAGGAAAACCCAATGTAACAGCCAATATCACAGAGACAGATGAAGAGCTGCGCCGGTATTTTGCCGAAGAGGTATTAGAGAAGATCGGCTATGGCGGGCAGATCGTCGCCTATGTTACAAGTGATAAGAGATTGGTTCTTAAGGACCTGAAGAGCCCACACCTCAATAAGTATGAATTGCTGCGGTGTCTGGAGCTGGCTCAAAAACAGATACCGCGCATGGTCCCGGCGTTTAGAGTCTTGGAAGGCGAGACAAGTTATAGAACTCGGGAGGACAGAGGTGGCGAGATCACTACAGAATTCGCGTACGTACAACGTTATGTCCCAAAAAGTTTGTGCGAACGCGTGCTGGAGTTGTATAAAAACGAAGATATAACAGGCATGAACCTGCTAAGATCAAGGCTTATTAACCGGTTCCGTTACATGAAGGGCGCGGGCATCGTCTTTAGTGATTGTCTTCTCTTGGAAGCATTTAGGGTTGATGAAGATGATGAGATCTTCCTGGTTGATATGGACGCAGTTCAGCCGCCTTCGCCGCTGTTTAATAGGAATGCCCTGACCTTAAGCCTTAAGGCTGAGAACGTCTTTGATCCTGTGAAGTACCCGTCACCAGATGATAAAAGATCGATCAAAAAGGCATATCGAGCATTTGCAGGCGAGAACCTTATGGGGGATATCCTTGGGGTAGAAAGTGACGGTCCAAAAGGGGACACCCCAGAGGGCGGACAGCCCCACGCCGCCACCTCGGCCTCGCAGGAGCCGCCGGATGAGCGGGGTGATGTCCACGCTTCCGATGCCGGTAACGCGCGCATGGAAGAGCTCAAAGACCTTACGTTTGAAGAGTATATCCAGCATGAGTCGGTACGCGGCGCAAACCTTATCGAGAGCTATCTATACCTGAAAGGGTCGATTTGCCGGAGCTTCCACGACGATCTTCCTTCATGCGCCGGCCAGATCGCCCTTGACGCCGTCAGTGTAAAAGGGGACGGTCCAGATAGGGACACCCTAGATACGGGCACCTCCACAGCAACAGCAGCAACCCATGACGCGCAAGACACAATCTCGCAATACCAAGCTCAAGAGTCTTTAAGACTTGATGCTAAGCTCCTCCTTGAACTTGAGGAACACGGCCTGACAGAGGAGTATATCAAAGAAGGCATGATATACAAGATCAGGGCAAACTCAGACTGGGCGGATAAACATGAAAGTCAGTACCAGATGCTAAAGCTCTGGGTCCAGGCACTAAGAGATAGATATCCAACAAGTACTTTTGAGCTCATAGCCAATGGTGATCCATCCAACGGCTTGATACACATAGAGTCCATGAGATCGCCTGTATACGACAAGGTCCTGGGAATAATGCCTAAGCGAAACACCCACATTGGCTCATCATCGGTATCTGTCAGTGTCGCCCAATCATACAAGGTAGAAGACCTAGACATAGGATACAGGATACCAAAGACGTTCCTCCTGGCCTTCGCGGCCAGTAACATACCAGACAACATAGACTCATGGAACGGCAATGTCAAGGAGCTTGCCGAGTTTGTAAGCGCGCTCTATGCGCGCCTTACAGGAAAAGAAGAGCTCTTTAAAGACATAGACCTAGATAATCTCACAAGTGACGATATCGATGAGATAATCAAGAGAAAGAGCCATATAAAGATGGACCTGCCTCCCATCAACAGGCTCGACTTCGACTCCAAGGATGAGCTCGAGATGGCTAAAGAAGCATTGAGGGCGGCATAGAGATTCCGGTATGGCGCCTACGGCGCCTAGCTCGCAACCGGAATGACAACTACTACCATTGTCATTCCGGCCGAACCGCTGTTTTGAAGCAGGTGAGTGCCGGAATCTGGATAACTAAAAAGCGGTATAACATGACAAAGAAGAGAGAACATACCATGATATTGGCATCGCATAAGAAGGGCCTATTCTACAAGGCCGTATCATGCCTGCTTATATTATGCTTCTCTCTTCACTCTCTTGCCTACGGCTTCGACTCTGATACATTTGACAGGATAAGGGCTAGGGAGAGCGGCAAGATGTCAGAGATCGTACGGCAAGCCATCGCTCCCGGTGCCAACAATACACAGCCACTATCACAACTCAGGCAACCAGAAATAGTTACAATCGACAAAAGCGGTTCCAATTACAGTTCCAATTACACAGTCGAAACTGCCACCTCGACTTCGCAGGAGTCTCGCTCAAGAGGCAAAACGGGTCTTGAAGTCACGGCTTCTGCCGGGAACTCTGAAACGGCAGATATTGAGCGCAAAGCGCAGAGGGTCAGGGAGCTCTTTGGCGAGAGAGTCATAGCAGAAGATATAGATCTTGATTACGGTTTTCAACAGTTTGTAGAAGGGCACAGAAGTGCGAGGATAACAGATTGTGTCAAGAGCGTTAAACGCTATATCGGGTGGGTACCGGGCAGCATAACATTGATCCCGTTTGTCAGATGTACGGCTCAGTGCGGATTCTGCGCAGTTAGTGGCTCGCCGTTCAACCAGCACGTAATGAGCCCGCAAGTGATGGACAGGGCCATGGATATACCGGAGTATTTAAAATTAGATTCCGGGATTGGTAGAGGAATACACCTGTCGGGAGGTGAAGTATTTACCATCCCGATCGATGAACTGATAGCTCTCATAGAGAAATACCATATAACGTCCCTAGCGACAAATGCCTCCATGATGAACCGAAGGAATGCGGCGAAGTTTGCGAAGGAGCTAAATAGGGTTATGATTTCCAGAAGAAACCGTGCCGCATGGCGCTGGGATAAAGTCAAGAGATTCGATATAGATATCTCGCTGGATGACTGGCACCTTGAGCAGAGAAGCATATCTATTGAAAAGATAGCCAATCTAATAGAAGCTATTTGGCTGCACTGCCCCGAGGCTCAAATAGGGCTCATTACGCTCAAAGGATTGTGGAAAGAGAACGCGTTTCCCGCGCTCTGCGCGGAGCTTAAGGCAAGAGGTCTACATAGAAGCGATAATACTTCGGGAGAGGGGGTATATCGGTTTAATACTATCTCTAGCCATAGACCACTCGAGATCTATGTGCAGGAGAATCCCGTATTCAGGATAGGAGAGGCTATTTATGAGACCCGCGATGAATATTTTAAAAGAGGCGACTTTCCTGTGGCAAGGAGCGGTTTGTCGGCAATGGTCGAACCGGTCACAATAGCCCCTAATGGCGATGTCAGTTTTTTCGAGTTTGAGATATCGGGCCATACACCGCTCGTGTTCGGAAGTATCGCCAAACAGACCTGGGAAGAGATAAGTGAATACCTCGAAAAGGACCCGTTATCCAGGGCGCTGGTTTTCTGCCCTAATGAATTGATAGAAGTGGCCGAGGAATACGATCCGGGGATAGTCGAAGAGATACAAAACGGCAGGCCTGGTCACGCGATGGCCATAATACACTGGCTCATGTCCAATCCCGAGCGCAAGCTTTATGCGACTTACATGTTTTTGAACAAAGGCTTCAAAAGCGGTACATTGAGCGGCGAAAACCCCTATCAGGACATGACAAACAACGAATTAAAGAGAACTGTCATCAAAGAATTGAGTGAGCTCAGAACCAGGTATAAATCCGATAGCTCGGATGAGCATGGGGCAGCGAGAGTATCCTGGGACGGTCCCGAAAGTGCCGTGTCTACAAGCACAG
>JBDRDE010000189.1:0-4917 GCA_043821065.1 Candidatus Omnitrophota bacterium | reverse complement strand
GCGAAGATACGCAAAGAGCGCATCTCTTTCATTTCTTTTGTTTTTTATAGTAACGGGCGCGGCACTGGCCGGGGGCTTGAGCACGACGTTTATTGAGGAGACCTTAGAAGGCCTGGAGCCTGGCAAGACCTACAGCATCGAGGAGGTGAATAGAAGGCCCTTGATAGTAAAAAATACCACAGAAGACATGACCGTAGATATAGCCATAGAGCCAGAGCTGCCAGTGGACTACAATCTCGTTCCTGGGTACGAACCCCTTCCGGACACATCCTGGGTTATGATAGAGAAGACCGAATTTAAGGAGGTAGGCCCGGGGCAGTCTGCAGAGACGGATGTTATCATATCTATCCCCCTGGAAGCCGGCCACAGGGGCAAAAAATACCAGATCTATATATATTCCCATACTGTCGGTGGCGCTACATTCCGCACAGGGCTTATGAGCAGGGTGCTCATACACATCTCTGAATGATACAGGTCCTTACAGGGACCGGGCAGGTTCCTGAGATAATTTCCTCGCGCGCTGGATGTCGGCGATGTGAGACCGCATATCGATCACCTTATTCTTTAAATCTTCCAGAGTAACCGAGCTCATCCTGTCACCTAACATATTATAGGCGGCCTCTACGGCTTCCGGAACGTTGTTGAGAAGGCCGTTTATGAGCCAGGCCTTGTCTATTTCGTTTTCGAGCAGGGCCCTACCTCCGGTATAGATCACCCTTCCCAAATCTTCGGATATGACCGACGCGGCAAAGTCGAGGACGGCCCCTACCGGGTCACTCGCTATGCTCTCCTGGCCGAGCCTTTCTTCTATCTGTGCATAGGTGACTACGCTATAGATGTCCCTGATATCCAGACCGAGTTTCTTGTTTAAGGATTCAATAGAAGCTTCGCTGTCGCCGTTTGTCACTATGAGAATGTTCTTTGGGCTGCCGTCGGAGGCCCTATTGCCGCGAAGTTCTTCGAGCATGAGTAGGGCCTCTTCCACCGGGGCACTTGCCAGGGCGCGGTCGGGCGTGATTGCTGTAAAGGCCACTTTCTGAGCCTTGGCGCTCTTTACGCGGCCGGCCTCGTCTTGCCAGACTATGCTTACTCTTTCGGCAGGCGCCAGGAGCTCAACGATCATAGCAAGCAGCTCCCTAGATTCGGTATCGGCGAGGCCGTTTCGGCTTACTAGCTGCGATATTTTTGACCGGTCTCTATCCTCTATGGCGTATAACAACTCATGCATAACCCTGTTCTTGCCGGATAAAAGGTATAACGCAGACGGCGTTATTACGTCTTCCAGATCTTCGAGCGTTAAACCGGAAACATCGTCCAAGATGACGCCGAGCACCGCTCTGTCCGAGAAGCCCTCTTCCATGAGCACCTCTTCTTCCATGAAGAAGGCCGGATCGGCCCAATCAGGTATTTGCCTTGCCTCTACTGAAAGGCCCTCAAAGCTCTCTTGAAGCTGGAGCAAGGCCTCGCCACCCAAGCCAGCACCCCGTATGCCGAGAATCAGCGTATGGGCCGCTGTCTGCGCGGGGGCGGTCGCGGTAGAGGTCGAGGCCGCATTCAGCATCGCTTTAGCTACTCTAGAGCGCTCGTCACTCGTAAGGCGTCTGGCGCGCGGGTCCGCAGCGTCTCCTTCTATTATTTTGCCATCCAGCCGGTGGAGCTTGTCGGTGTCGACTTTGGATATTAAGTCTAGAGCGGCAAGCGCCCGGGCATTCTCTGCGCGCCCCATCAACATATCGAGCTTGGCTCGCTGGCATGTGCTTCTTAATGAAGCATCGGTCGAGAGATCGTTTATTGCGGCGTCCAGCGCTCTGTGGACAAAGAATATGTCCGCCTGATGAGCGGATAATGCCTTGGCAGCGGCGGCTCTGACATTGTCAGCGTGTTGAGCGTTTCGCACAACAGAGGCCAGAAAGCCTATGGGTGGCACAAATAGGGCATTGAGGTCCATGCCATCAGGGTTGCCTGGCGCTGTGGGAGATAGATTGGCTATAGCTTTTAAAGGGTCACTATTGAATAGTTCCAAGGCGGCTGCGTACCCCATGGAGAGCTGGTTACTGAAGTACCAGTATGCGGCCGCTATGGCATCTTCCTGGATCGCTACACCGCTCTCTCCGTGCGGGAACGGCTCCACCGGTCTGCCCCGGAGCTCTTTAGGATTGTATGATGTGTCGACTGCCGTGCACCCGACGCATTCGAGAAGGACCGAAGTGGGGTCGATCTCCATCTTTCTCCTGAGCTTCCCGTGCGGCTGGTAGATCGTAGTCGGGTAGTGTATTATTACAGGTATACCGAAAAGCGCCAGCATCGCCATCTCTCTGGCGTCTCTGGCGAAACACCCGGATGTGGCAAGCTCCGCCCCGACACCCATGATGATGAAGTCGCCCCACAGCTTCTCTTTCTCTGTATAGTTAGACACTACGCCGCCGGGCGCGTATCTTGATGTTACGGCCTGGTCAAACTCTCCCGAGGTCTCGGGTTTTTTGGTGTAGTCGCAGATCAGCGTCAACCTCTTATCGCTCTTAAGCTTGAAATCCCAAGCGCCTATACCCCTGATGGCAACGGTCATTATGGTCTCCGCGCCGTATGAGATTATGGCTGAGGCGAGGACCTCGCCCTTATCGTTCTCTATACCCACGATGGTGCCTACGGGAGCTTTGAGCACAAAGAGCTGTGAGCCGTCAGCGGGGTCGAACGCTACAGTCACTTTTTTATTCTCGACATTCGCCGGGTACTTCCCTGCGATCTCTTCAGAGATGATGTGTTGGACAATGCCTTCAAGCTTTGCGACCAGTATGGAGTTGGCCTTTACATCGGCACCGGCAGGTTCTTCTCCGCTCATGTTTGTCATGCCCAGAGGCCAAGACGCTCTGCGGTCATCCAAGGCCTCTCTTATCTTTCCTTCTCTGGTGAGCCCCGCGAGCGCGGTCAAGACTTCATCTATACCTTCAAAACTTTCGCTATCTATCGATGTTCTGCCGTCCAGCACCACGCCCCTTACTTCATCCATAACACTCTCAAAAGTTCTGCCCTCAGCCTCTGTCCGGTCTCGCATCTTACGGATCTCTCTTACCAGGGTCTCTTCCCATTCGGGCTGCTTCGCGTTCGCGCCGGAAAGGACGTGTGAGCTATAGAACTCCCTGGCACCTTCGGCAAAACCTCTTAAACTTGCGCCACTTTGTCCTTCGCGAGTGAGCATTTCATCGAGTTCTAATATGATCTCCGAGATGTCCAGCCTGTCGTACCGCTGTTTTATTCTGTAAGCCTGCTCGAGCTGGACCGGCAGGTACCCCTCTTTGGAGCTCGCTCGCTCAAAGAGCCGCGCCTTGTACCTGATGAAGAACCCCCCGAGAAGCGTTTCGTTGACGAGAGGGCTCTCTCCTGCGGGCCTCTCTCTTTTAACGGTCTCGCTGAACCCCATATCAAAAAGCTCATCACTATTTATCTTCTCCTCTATGGCGGACAGCAATCCGCCGATCTCTGGATCGCTGATATCGAAAAATGCTGAATACTGCGGGAACGCGCCGAGATCGCGGATCTTGCATACCAACATGGCTATCTTCTCCCTCACGCCTATGTTTTCCAGCGCGTTTCCAGGGAGCGATTTGATCTGCTCCAGAAGTTTTTTTACAAAGTCAACCTTTACTCCGACGCAAGAGGCCTGCGCTCGTAGGATCTCTGTGATATTCTTGTTGCCGTGCACGGCCCAGGCGAGATCCCCGCGGCTCGATTCCGGCCCCCCGGGCACGAATCCCGGCATCTCTAAAATATGCCTGGGGCCCGACCCGGTGAAGCATATAGAGTCTCCTCCGCTAGCGGTGTTTACAAGGGCGTGCATCAGGGACCTTGCCCGTGTCATCTTATCGACAAAGAGGCCCCCTCTCATTAATACATAGAATATATCCCCTATGTCCGCGCTGAAACCCCTGGAGTGAGTTTCCTGCGACCTGAGGAATTGGGAGAACTGCCCCCTGAGCGCAGGCGGCATATCCCAGTAAGCGCCGGTGTAGATCAGGCTCGCCTCGCCTTCAGGCTGCATAATGGCCGCCGCGGTTTCACCGCTTGGGTCGAGCCACGGTTCGTAACCCACGGTCTTGCCGGACCCGTCACTAACAGGGCTGAATTTACACGCCTCCCAGCCGTCCACCGTTCTCGCAGCGACTACGGTTGAACCCAGAGTGCCGCCGTATTGTACGAGGTAGCACAGCTTGGCGCTATGCGCGGAAGCCTGATCGCCCTGCCAGATCATGAGCCCCACGCCATAGGGGGAGTTCTTTGTCTCTACGGACCCTCTATGATTATCGGTAGGGAAGAGCATGGCGTTGTACTTCCCGCCGCTTTGCGAAAAAACCGCCGGACTTTCTTCGCCTTCGACCCAGATCTCATTGAGTATGGTCTCTTCGCTGCCGCCGACGATCTGTTTGCCAAGCAACGGGTTCAAGCGCTCTATGATGAGGGCCTGTACTTGCTTGGCCCTATCAGAGCTGGGCGCGTCTGCTATCAGCGCCTCTACATCGATACAGGCCTGCGCCATTACGTTCGAGATCTCGAACAGATCGTCGTTAGAGACCCGGCTGCTCAATTCAGATTTGAGAGGCAAGATCTCTTTCTCTCCTGAAGCCGGGCTATCTCTTTTACCCTTTCTCTGATCCTCGAACTTGGCCTCCTTGATGGCGTCTGCTGCGTGGGGGTTTTCATGCGGCTTGCAGTAGATGTTGCCTTCTCTTCTTCGCATGGTCCCTTTGATGCCCATAGCGAGCTGGACGAAGCCTATGAGACTGCCAAACCCTTCTATCGACCCGTCTTTTTCAGGAAAGAGCGCGAGGAATACAGGTACACCCTTTTCTCTCAGCATCTCATATAAAGCTTCATAATATGCCTGTTTATACCCGCCGTCCGCCAGCCCTATTATGGTGTAGC
>JBDRDE010000188.1:0-4263 GCA_043821065.1 Candidatus Omnitrophota bacterium | reverse complement strand
CATGCTCTTCTATGTGAGGACTCATCCTACTTCAAAAGTCTATAGCGATAAAAAAGTTACCATGTTTATTGAGGCTGAAGGATCGTCCGATCGACCCGGGCTCTCATTCAACATGATCGAGATAGAGCCGGGTACTGATGGTATATACGCTGTTATCGTTCCCAAGTCCGAAGTAAAGTCGGGCAGTACATGCAAGTTCTCTTTTAAGATTGGCGAAGAACCGATCAAGGCCACCTATATGAGTTCTTCTCCGCTTGAGAATATCTATGAAATGGAAATAACAGGCCAAGAGTCCTACTATAGCTGCGAAAACGCACGAAAAAGACTAGCGGCTATAGAAGATAAGAGTAGCGTCCTTTTCGCGTCTACAGAGATGGAGCCATTCGCCAGAAAGGGCGGCCTGGGGGACGCGCTGGATGTCACAAAGGCGCTGGCGACCGCGCATAACAATATCAGAGGTATAATGCCTAAATATACCGACAGTACGTATTCTAAGGATGACACGAAGTATGGGATCGTCGATACAGGCATAACCTTAGAAGTTTCTATCGGTAGAGGGCCTCGATCCATGACCCTGTATGCTCCTGTACGGATTATGAAATCCACATTTAACGGGTTTGTAGAGTATTTTATAGAAAGCAAAGATTATTTTGAGACACCGTATCGCTATAAAGAGAAGACGATAGAGGGCCTGCGCGAGGCCATACTACTTTCAATGGGGGCGGTTGACGTGGCTAAGACCTTGGGTTTTGGATTGGACGCGGTCGATTACAGCGAGTGGCAGACGGCGCTTATCAGAGGATATCTGGAGCCCTATGGTCGTCAACTCGCAAACGTTGCGACGGTTCAACATATCGACCACCTGAGTTTCAAGGGTGAGTTTCCGCTAGAGTTCTTTGATCAGCTTCTTCTCCCGGAAAAAGAGCTAGAAGACTTCTTGTGGAACGGAGACAAGTCCAGGCTCTCACTGCTTAAGTATGGATTAAAGGCCGACAGGGTGCGGGCCCCCAGCGAGCAGTATGCGCAAGAGATAACGCGCTCTCACAAATACGGCCTTGGGCTCGAAGGCTTTCTTGGCGCTATCGCTGAAAAGATAACAGGCATAAATACAGGAGTGGATTACGATCGTTATGACCCATCGACTAATGAGAACATAGATCACAGATATAGTGGCGATGATATGGCTGACGCAAGAGACCAGAAGGCAAGGAACCGTGTCGAACTCTCCAAGAGAATGGAACTTGATCCTCCAGGTGGAGATGGCAAGTCTCCTCTCATAGGTATAGCAACGAGACTTGTAGACAAGAAGGGTCTCCATCTATATCATGAAAAACTTATACCTTCGGATCTCAAACCAGAACAATTGTCCAGCTTGCCTGCTGATATAGGTTTTGACGATTTTTTAAGATTTTGTGACTCCCTACCATCCAAAAAGAAGATCTCCTTAGTCGATTGGATCATGGAGCACACCGATGCTCAGATAGCGATGCTTGGAGCGACTGATAGTTATGCACAAGGAGGAGTAGATGACGAGGGTGGAGACAAATCTGATGGTGGCCAAAGTCATTTAGGGGCCTTCCTCGATCTGGGCAACCGTTATGGCGGCCGTTTTACATTTCGTCCGTCATTTAGCAGAAGATTGGCCGACCAGATATACTCGGCAGCGGACATCCATCCAAAACCCACAGAGGTTGCGCCGTGCGAGGTATCGCCGCAGATAGCTATGCGTTACGGAGTGGTGCCTGTGGTACGCGCTACCGGCGGGCTCATGAACACTGTCACGCCAGATACGGGTTTTCTCTTCCCCGACATCACAGAAGAGGCAAGGATATCTTTTATAGGCGCTTTTATAGCATCCTCCCGCAGCGCGGAAAAAAGAGACGTAGAAAAGACCGTTGAAGCGGCGAACGAAATAATATCCCAGGTAGAAGCGATACGATTCCTGAGGCAGCTTTATGCCGCCATCGATGAGTACAGCAATAACAAGAGCGAATGGAACGCGCGCCAGGACCGCTGTTTCAGAGCCGATCACTCGTGGGACTCAAAAGTGCCGCAGTTCGAGTCGCTCTACAGGGACGTCAGAGCTACACATATGGCGGCAGCTACTTCCACAGCTGCGGAGACCGGGGCTGACGAAATATCAGGAGACCTTGATGGCACCGCAAAAGACGCAAGCTACTCAGTATTTGCAAGGATCGCGCTGATGGCAGGAGCACTCTTTTTGGCGATGGGCAGCGTTGGCTTCATTATATCTGTAGCCAAGGCTTCACAGCAATACTGCATGCTTTCGTTTATGGTCCTATCTGTATCGGCCATCATCTTCTTGATAAGAGCTCATTTCGTGGTAGAAGAAGTCGAGGCCATAGATATTGATAATATATCTCTCAACCTTGTGGAGCAGAGGGTTACTGCTGAGCGTGAACTTGCTGATGCAATCGAAGCGGCGCGGGGCAATCCAGGGCAGGCAGACTCTATAATGAGAACGGCACTCACATATTTTAATGAAGCGATGGATGGCATCGCACGGGCTGCCGACTGGCAGTTCGCGAGCATCCTTACCGGAGGGATGCCACGCCGTGAAATGTTAAAGATAGCGGCCACAGCCGGTGGCGTAGCGCTCTTTGCAGACCAGCTGTTCGCCCAGCAACAATCTGCAGCTCCTGCCGCGGTCAGAAGGCTGGAACTGTTCGCGATGTCCGATGCACAGAAACAAAAGGTCTACAAATTTATCGTCGAAAACCGAACAAAGGCCGGCATGCCTCTAAGCTACAGGGTAGTGACCGAGAAGCACAAGACCGCGAGAGAGTACTGGGAGAGCGTAAATCACGATCCAGAAGACCACGATTCTATCATCGAGAGGCTGCTCACCGAGGGGCTAAATATATATGACGGGGCCTGCGGTCAGATCGTAGAGTCCGCTATAATGGGCGAGACAGAACGAGCGGATAAGCATACCGCGGAGCTTCTCAAAGGTTCCTATATATACGGAGGAAACCTGCAGACGGTCAGAGCAAATTCAATGAAGGAAGGAGAAAGGTTTACCTTCAACGGTAAAAGCGTCGGTCATGGTGAAGAAGACCTCGATCCCAGTAATGCGTTGTTCTTTAGGATGTGGCCCAAAGACGCGCAAAATCTGCAGCAAGACCCCATAGACGGCAAGAGAAACCACCCAAGTTTTTTACAATACCACCCGGATTACGGAGATTATATAAACCACGAAGACTGGAAGCCCATAGCAGGTGAGAACGCTTGGGCAGCACTCATAGGCCCGCTCAATGTCGCACACTCGAAATATAAAGACGCCATACCCCTTGATTGCAATGAAGTCAAGCTCGCCTTGAGCATACTTCCTGCCATAGAGGTGATGCAGAGCCCTATAGGCGGTATCTACCACGCCCCTGAAGGGACAGCAGATAAAGACCCGGCCGATATATCGAATGAGAACAATATCTCGATGTTCGCGGGCCTCGAGATGCTCCTACAAATACTGGACCAGCATAAGACAAAGCCCGGCGTTAAAGAGAAGATAGCCATAGTGCGCAAGATACTCTACGGCGAAGGCGCCAGACATGACGGTATAGAGGGATATTTTAAAGAGCACGCTATCAGCGAAGACTTTGATCCGAGTGATCCCAAAACATATATATTCGACCAGGGTGGATTCTATATGGGCGGCCGGCTTCATCATACAAAGCAGCTTGCGGTCGATGTGCAGACATGGGGGCTGATCGTATTTGGAGCCGAAAGGATAGATAAGTGGTACGGCGAAGGGGCGGCCATGAAGATATGGCAGAATACGCGCAGAGAGGCCGGATACTTAGGTAGAGACGGGGTCTTGAGGGGTATCGGCTACACGAACGGCCACGATATCTCATCATCAGAGTGGGGCTTCGGCGCGGTCATGGCCAGCCGCTCGCTCGCGCGCTATTACAAGGATAGTCACGAGGATTGGTCTATAGAGGCCGAGAATGATTCTATCAATATGCGCCGCGGCATAGAAGAAGACTTGAAGATCGAGCTCGATGACGGATCAATAGCCTATAAATATGCCAATAAGCGCTACCCGATACCGTTCGGCTGGTGGGCCAATCCCATCCCGAGCCTCTGCGCCTGTTCATGGGCGATCATGGTAGATAATGACGTTGTTCCATTCATATTAGGCGGCGGCCCTTACGCCAAGACAGCAAAGACTGTCGAGTTTGAGCCTGAATCTACCGAAGAATTAGTCCCGGATGAGGTCCTTACACCGGAGATCATGTTTGG
>JBDRDE010000187.1:0-2009 GCA_043821065.1 Candidatus Omnitrophota bacterium | reverse complement strand
ACCGGTAAAGTTCGTCTGGCACTACAAATTCATGCCCTTGGAGATCAATGACAAGCTCTTGAAGATGGCTATCTCAAACCCGCTGGAGGTCTGGCCTACGGAAGATATCAAGCTGCTCCTGGGTTTCGATACGCAGGTAGTATTGGCCCCGCAGACGGAGATAGAGGGCGCTATCCGCAAATTCTACGGGGTTGGCGCGGACACGGTCCAGAAGATACTGGAGAAGAGAGACGCGCCCGCCGCGCAGCAAGAGCGTGCCGCCAAGCCGAAGCCGGACGAAGAGGCGATGGAGAGAAAGATGGGCGGCGAGGCCTCCGTAATAAAACTGGTGGACCAGATAATCCTGGCCGCGGTCAAGTCGCGCGCGACCGATATCCATCTTGAGAGGAATAAGAGCAATGTCAAGATCCGCTGCAGGATCGACGGTATACTCTACGACCTGGCCCTGCCCAGTAATATCAATCTCCTCTATCCCGCTATAGTATCAAGGATAAAGATAATGTCCAACCTCGACGTTGTGGAGAAGAGGCTGCCCCAGGACGGAAGGGCGAAGATGAATATGGGGGACGTCGACGTAGACCTTAGGGTCTCTGTGGTGCCGGTGCAGCAGGGAGAGAATGTGGTCATAAGGATACTGCCGGTAAAGCTCATTTTTAATCTGGATAAGCTCGGCTTTATAGAGGACGATCTCCAGAAGCTCAAGACCCTCATCCATCTGCCGAACGGAGTGATATTCCTGGTGGGCCCGACCGGAAGCGGAAAGACGAGCACCCTCTATGGATGTCTCCTTGAGATCAGGACGAGCGACATTAAGATCATAACCATCGAGGATCCGGTAGAGTACGAGCTCGACGACATCACGCAGATGCAGGTAATGCCCAAGATAGGGCTGACATTCGCCCAATGCCTGAGGAGCATACTGCGCCACGATCCCGATGTCTTGATGGTAGGCGAGGTCCGCGACACAGAGACAGCGGAGCTGGCTGTGCGCAGCGCCCTTACGGGCCACCTTATGTTCTCGACGCTCCACACGAATAACGCGACCAGCGGCATAACGAGGCTCATGGATATGGGTATAGAGCCGTTCTTGCTGGTATCTTCAGTAAAGGCCTTTATAGCACAGCGGCTTATACGCAGGGTATGCGATAAATGCAAGGTTGCCAAGGATGCCGGGGACTTCTTTGTGAACAAGAAGATATCGGTCAAGAAGTACTATAGAGGCAAGGGGTGCGAGGCCTGCAGATATACCGGATATATGGGAAGGACCGCTATATATGAACTCTTTGTGATAGACGATGAGATACGGGAGATGATATTGAGAAGGGCTTCCGAGAGGGATATCAGGCGCCGGGCCAGAGAGAAGGGTATGCGCACCCTTGCGGAGATAGGCTGGATCAAGGTGGAGGAAGGGCTGACTACTCCAGAAGAGGTCCTAAGGGTAACGGAGGTCGACGAGAAATGAGATTTATATATAAGGCAAAGAAAGGCCCGGAGGAGAATGTCGAAGGGGTCATAGAGGCCCCTACTGAGGACGCGGCCGTGGCCCAGCTAAGCGGGCAGGGGCTCGTACCTGTTCTTGTGGAGAAGGAGTCCGATTCTCTCTCGAGAAAAGGAGGTTCCGCCGCTAAGCCGGCCTTTACAGGGCGGGGGTCCACGCGAAGGGTTTCAAAGAAGGATATATATTCTTTTTTACAAAGCAGATGAGATCACTTCTCAAATCCCACGTGCCTATTCTCAATAGCCTCTATATATTGGAAGGCCAGGCTACGAGCGCGAGCCTGAAAGATGTGATCACGAAGATCATAGGCCTGGTCAGGGACGGCGGCAATTTTTCCGACAGCATAGAGAATTTTCCTCAGCACTTTAGCCCTCTATATATCAGTATTATAAAGGCCGGGGAGGCGAGCGGCAGACTGGATCACTCATTTGACCAGATATCGAGATATATGGACAGGGAGATGCAGCTCTCCCAGAAGGTTAAGTCGAGCATGGCGTATCCCGTGGTCATG
>JBDRDE010000186.1:0-6176 GCA_043821065.1 Candidatus Omnitrophota bacterium | reverse complement strand
AACTCACGTTTCCCATATTCCAAAACCTCATTAAAGGGGCGATATTTTACGACGCAGGAAATGTATGGACCGATACGAGCGATTTTATGAAGAGCGGAGATTACGCGCATGGTACCGGCATAGGGGTCAGGGTGAAGACGCCCATAGGCCCGGTAAAGCTGGATTGGGGTTATCCGCTCAGCGAAATAGATGAAGAAGAGCAGAAAGGCAGATTCTACTTCTCTATGAGTCATGGGTTTTAGAAAACACGAATAGACACGAACAGGAACACGAACAGACACGCGAGGGCAAAATGATATATATAAAAGTATTATTTTTAGCAGTATTTTTACTCAGCGGTACAATCGGGCCTGCAGCGGCGCAGGAGGCGCGGAAGATCGCTTTTATTTCGCTTAGCAAGGCCTTTGACAGCTATGAAAAGACAAAGGCGGTAGACAAGGAGCTGGAGTCTAAGGGCGAGAAGAAGAACAAGGATCGCGACAAACTGGTGCAGAAAATAAATAAATTAAGGGATGAAGCCCAGCTTATGTCCAAAGACGCCAGGCAGGAGAAAGAGAGAGAGCTAAGCGACCTCATGAGAGAGCTCCAGGATTTTGACAGAGAGGCCAGGGTGGAATTACAGAGAGACAGGGACGATAGGGTAAAAGAGATATTCAAGGAGATGGATGGCGTAATATCCGACTACGGCAAGCAGAACGGATATGATATTATATTTGACGACAGGGTTTTATTGTACGCAAGCGACAAGATTGATATCACAGAAGAAATAATCAAGACCTTAAACAAGAGATGACCTACAAGCAGAGGACGATAGCGACGCCCGCGATAATAAGAGGGATAGGCCTCCAGACGGGCAAGCACGCCAACCTCAGGCTAAAACCCGCTCCACCGGGAAAGGGGATAGTCTTTGTCAGGACCGATATCCCCGGCGCCCCCGAGATAGAGGCAAAACCCCAGAATATAAAAGAATCCGGCAATATGTTGCAGAGGACCATTTTAAGAACGAGAAGGGCCGAGGTGCAGACCGTTGAGCATATCCTGGCGGCTTTGAGTGGATTCTGCATAGACAATATCTCCATAGAGATAGACAATATAGAGGTCCCGGGACTCGATGGAAGCGCAAAAGAATTCTCGGCCATATTGAGGGATACCGGGATCCAGGAACAAGACGCGCCCCGCGCCTTTATCGAAATAGAGAGACCCATCGTTTGCAGTAACGGAGAGTCTTCTATACAGGTTCTGCCTGACGAGCAATTCAGAGTGGAGTATTTCATGGATTACGATCACCCGCTCCTTAAGGACCAGTGGGTCGATGTTATGCTGGACGGGTCCGAGGATTCGATGAATTTTTTTGAGAGAGAGATCGCGCCTTCGAGGACATTCCACGTGGACAGCATAACCAGGCCCTTTATGCTGCGATCGCTGGCTGGGCTGGGCAGGGGCACCAACTATAATGCCACCCTGGTGATCAGGGCCGATGGACCGGTCCAGAACAAATTTCGTTTCCACAATGAGTGTGCCCGGCATAAACTGCTGGACTTCATCGGGGATCTCTACCTGCTCGGTCACCACATAAAAGGGCGTGTCATAGCCAAGAAGAGCGGCCATAGCATGAATAACGCGTTTGTTAGAAAGCTGCACGAGGAGTTGACGCAAAGGCTCGTGCAAGTTTAGCGCATATGCGCTAACTTAATACAGAGTTGTTGTTTGGCGGTGCGCATCCTATACAGAATAATTGCATCTGAGCAATGGAGGAGAAACACGTGATTGCGCCGTAGGCGCATCCTATACAGAATAATTGCATCTGAGCAATGGAGGAGAAACACGTGATAGGGATAGAAGCGATACAGAAGATATTACCGCACCGGTACCCGATGCTCCTGGTGGACAGGATCATATCCGAAGGCGAGAATACGGTAGTTGGGATAAAGAATGTCACCTGCAACGAGTCTTTCTTTCAGGGCCATTTTCCCGGACACCCCGTGATGCCCGGCGTATTGATAGTGGAGGCGATGGCGCAGGTGGCCGGCGTCTACATATTATCCAAGATGAACAAGGAGGGCTTCATACCTTTCTTTATTGGCATAGACAACGCCAGGTTCAGAAAGCCGGTCGTCCCGGGAGACCAGCTTGTCACCGAGATAACAATACTCAAGATGAAGTCCAAGATATGCAGTGTAAAGGCGGTGAGTAAAGTCGGTGACGATGTGGCGGCTGAAGGGGAGCTCCTCTTCGCGGTCACAGAGATGAAGAGCGAATGAATGCCGTTAGACCTTTTAACGCAGATGGATTTAGAGGTCTAACGGTATGAATAAGATCGCGCTGGTTGCGGGCCGCGGAAGGCTCCCTTTGATCTTCGCGGACGAAGCCAGAAAGGCCGGAGCGCAGGTAATAGGGATAGCGATCACAAACCTCACCGACAAGTCCCTGGAGTCCCACGTAGATAAGATATATTGGGGTGATATAACCCAGCCAGGTAAGGCCTTGGAAGTATTCCGGCAGGAGAAGGTAAACTTCATAGTGATGACCGGGAAGATCCCCAAGGCCATTATATTTAATAAGAAGTTCAACCTGGACGAAGCCGCTTCAGACGTATTGCGCAATACCGTCGACTCAAAAGATTATACTATCATAAAGGCCGTCGCCGCCAGGCTCAAGAGAGAGGGCATCAGGGTGATGGACCCTACCATATATCTCTCCAAACTCATCCCCAAAAGGGGCCTTATCGCCAAGAGATCACCGACAAAAGACGAGTTGAGCGATATAGCTTTTGGCAGAAGTACGGCAAAACGGATATCGGGAATGGATATAGGCCAGGCTGTCATGGTGAGAAAGAAGATGGTCATCGCCGTTGAGGCTCACGAAGGCACAGACAACATGATACGAAGGGCAGGTGCGCTCGATAGCGACGGGGCCGTCGTGGTAAAAGTGGCGAGACCGCATCAAGATATGAGGTTCGACGTTCCCACCGTAGGTCCGGAGACGATAGATTCGCTCATAGCGTCAAGGGCCAAGGTGCTCGCCGTAGAGGCCGGTAAGACCCTGGTAGTAGATAGAGAAGAGATTATCAGGAAGGCAGACACCGCAGGTATCGCGGTAGTAGCGATTTAGCACATATTTATGAGCTGTAGCCAAGGTTTTAACCTTGGCTATTTCTATTTAAAAACCCGCATATGATCTCCGCGCCCCGGCCGCTCGCGCCGGGCGCCCCCACAAGCTTATTGACCGAGGCCAGGTCTTCTTTCATCTTTTCATATCTCTTATCGCCTGTCAGTATATCGATGGCTTCTTTCGCTATCTTTTTACCGGTCGCGTTGTATTGGAGCAGTTCAGGCATGACGCGCTTGCCGGCTATAATATTGACCAGTCCGACATTCTCCAGCCGCACAAGCAGAAGATAGATGAGAGCGTTAAAAAGAGATAACTTATTTGTGATTATCATCGGGGTTCCCAGCAGGGCCGCTTCTAGAGTAACACTGCCGGATACTACTATGGCGAGATCGGAGAGCGCGAGGCAGTCATGTGTTTTTCCGTCTACGATAGTGACCGGGAGCCTGCGTTTTTGCGTGAACTCAAGATAGAGATCCGGTGAGATATCGGGGTGCTTCGTCACGATGAATCTCACTGAAGGATCTTTTTGATGTATTATCCCGGCGGCATCGAGCATAGCGCCGAACATGTTTTTTATCTCACTTTTTCTTGATCCCGGCACGAGGGAGGTGATCTTTGAAGAAGGGTTCTTTTCTAATCCGATATTTTCACCTTTAGGCTTTACTGTATCCACGAGAGGGTGCCCTATAAATTCTACTCCTACGCCCCTCTCCTTGTAGAACTCCTCCTCAAACTTAAAGAAGACGATCATCTTGTCTACGTACTTTTTTATTGTGCCGACACGCCACCCCGCCCAGGCCCATACCTGTGGGCTGGAGTAGAATATAACCGGTATACCTTTCTTCTTCAGTATGCCGGAGAGCTTTAGATTGAATCCAGGATAGTTCACCAGAACGGCTAGATCTATCTTCTCTTCATCGGCACTTTTTTGCAAAAGAGAGAAAGCGGTTTTTAATACGTTGATCTTGGAGAATATCTCAGAAATCCCGATGATGGATAGCTCATCGATGGGAAAGAGTATGCGTACGCCGGCAGCCTTCATATAAGAGCCGCCGACCCCTAAAAAATCCGTGTCCGGGAGACGGCTTTTAACGGCTTCGACAAGACGGGCCCCGTATAGATCGCCCGAGGATTCACCCGCTACTATTAGGATCTTCTTTGACATGAAAGTCTACTTTATGCGGTTGTTCCGCCGCTAACCGTATTTATTTCTCAGTGGTCTCTCTTATCTTCTTGCCTATTTCTAAAGCGACCGCGAGGGCGCGCCTGCCTTCATCACCGGAGACGAGAGGCCTTCTCTTATGAAGCGCGCAGTCCACGAAAGAGACGAGCTCCTTTAGGAGAGAGTCGCTCTTTTTTATTTTAAGCTTCTTCTGTTTTATCTTCGTGTCTTTCTTCCTGTGGATTATGGCGGACTGGTCGGCGTAATTTAAGGATATGAACCTGTCTTTCTGAAATATCGATATAGTCCTTCTCGACTTCTTCGTGACCCGGCTTGCTATGAGATCGGATATCGTGCCGTTCTCGAACGTGATCCGCACATTGGCTATATCCTCGTGGTCGGACACTATCTTTACGCCGACGGCTTCTATGAGTTTGACATTAGATTTTACAAGGGCGAGGACAATGTCTATATCGTGTATCATAAGGTCGAGTACGACCCCGACGTCACTCACCCTCTTTTTAAAAGGCCCCATCCTGTGGCACTCGATGAAACGCGGGGGTTCATCCAGCAGGCCCACTATCGCCTCTATGGCAGCGTTGAAGCGCTCTATATGGCCTACTTGTAATATGAGGTCGTTCTTCTTTGCTATGCTTATAAGCTCGTCGGCCTCTTTGAGGTCCCTGGTGATGGGCTTCTCTATCATCACGTTGACGCCGGCATTGAGAAAATCTCTGGCTACCTCATGATGAAGATAGGTGGGTACCACTATTGAGACTGCCTGGACTTTGCCTATGAGGTCTTTGTAATTCAGGTAGTAATCGGTATTATGCCTCTTGGCGACCTCTTTGGCCCTCTTTTTATAGCAGTCGCAGACCCCGACAAGAGTGACCTCTTCCATCTGGTGATATATCTTTGCGTGCAGAGAGCCCAGAAAACCCACGCCTATTACGCCTACATTTAGCTTATCCATTGAAGCTCCACTATTGGATAGGATTATAGCATTACAGAGTGCGATGTTCAAGGTATATCTCCTTGTCATTCCGGTTTCCGAGCCTTTGCATAAAACCGGGATGACACTGAAAATGCCCGGCGAAGCAGAATTTGCTCGACAGCCCATATTATAAATGATATAATATACCACCAAATTAAAAGCTATATATAAGGAGAGGCATGAAAGAATATAGAAGACTCGCCACATTTATAAAACCGCATATATGGATACTCGTCTTTGGGATCACCTTTGGTATTTTGGCGCAACTTATTCAGGGAGTGAGTGTTATAGGAATATTCGTCTCTGCTATAGACAAGATAATAGCGGGCAAGAAGATAGTCTTGGCTACCAGTGTGTATACGCCCCAAATCTTAAAAGAGGCTGTAGAGGCTATAAACAACATGGATTCCAAGAGGCTTATAAGTATCCTCCTTTTGGTGTTTGGCCTTGCCTTCTTATTAAAACCGATCTTGGAATTCATCCATTCCTACCTTATGAATAAACTGAGCGAGAGAGTGATGCGCAGTATAAGGAATATACTCTTTCACAAGCTCATGACCATGTCTATGGACTTCTATTCGAAAAACCCCACCGGCAAATTGGTATCAAGGATAGTCTTCGATGTCACGGTCCTTAAGAATTCTCTCACGCAGTGCCTTACGGACCTCGTTATCCAGCCGGCCACCCTGGTAGTCTATGCGGGGGTCATGGTCTTCGTGAAGATCTATTTCAATATATCCTGGACATGGCTTGTCATGGGCGTCATACTTCTTCCGACGATAATATACCCGGTACGCCTTATAGGCAAGAGGCTCAAGAAGATAGCGCAGCAGATGCAGGAGAAGATGGGTGATATAAGTGTAATATTATACGAGGCGATATCCGGGATAAGGATAGTGAAGGCCTTTT
>JBDRDE010000185.1:0-4103 GCA_043821065.1 Candidatus Omnitrophota bacterium | reverse complement strand
AAGATTTCCTAATGTTATTCCTACAGTATATCCTACACCACAATTAACCTGTCATAGACTGTCATACCTATTTTATATCCATTTTAGCTGTAATCCCTTATAAAGCAGTGTATTAAGTCATTTTCTGGCATGTTATATGCTTATCTATATTTGTAGGACTATATTCTCACTAAAAGGAGGCTACAATAATGGTGAGAGCACTTCTCTTAATATTGCTGTTTATTCTTGTACCGATATCTTCTTCATATTCAGCTCAACACGCTATCCATAACAGCACAAATTATATTCCGGCAACAATGAGTATTAAGTTGTGGATAAAGGAAGCATTAAGATTGAGTGATGATATAGAGAGCAAGAACAAGGTCGGATTGCAAGAGAAGCGAGAGCGTTTTGACAAGATAGTAAGCATTTTGATAGTTATTGGCAACAGATATCCCGAGCGTAGAGAATATTATAGAGATATCATGCTTGCAGACAATAATTCTAAGAAAAAAGCATTAATTGCAGCGGTTTTAAGCGCCCTTGAAGATGAGCAGCTGCCAAATATACTTGTTAAATTGCTGGAAGACAAGGATCCTGCAAATAGAGCGACAGCTATAATGTATGGGGAAGATATAAAAGATAGAGCATTTATCGACAAGTTGGCGCATATAGTAAATGAAGATCCTGATATAAGGATCAGGCGATTAGCATTTTATCTTTTATATTCGCTTGATGTGAATTCATAGCACAAGAGGTTGAAAACGGGACAGCCCATTTTTGGTACAAAACCAGCAGAGAGCGCACAGCTCTCCGTTTTTGTTTTTGGGCAGGACGGGGTTGTAAACGGGTGGGATTTGAGGTAAAATTATAGAACAGACCCCAAAGCAAAGGAGCTGGTTTGAGTTACCACCTAAAGAGACATTCTATATCGAAAAGTGAGATCAACGACCTGCCCCTTAAGCAGTACACCGGCACTATCCATATGATAGATTCGGACGAGAAGATGAAGGCGGCCGTGCGTTCTCTCGGCAAGGAGAGTGTCCTGGGTTTCGACGCGGAGACGAGGCCCGCTTTTAGGAGAGGCGAATCCTATCCGCCGTCCCTCCTCCAGCTTGCTGCCAGCGACAGTGTATATCTGTTCCAGATGGGCGTATCCATTCGCATAAACCGCTCACCGATATTATGGCCGACCGGCATGTGCTCAAGGCGGGCATCAGCGTAGCGGATGATATAAAGAAACTGAACGAAGTATTCCCCTTCATGTCTTCAGGTTTTATCGAACTGGCAGGCATGTCGGCCAAGGCCGGAATAAAGAACGCAGGCATACGCGGCCTGGCGGCTCTGCTGTTCGGCTTTAGGATATCCAAGGGGAACCAGTGCTCCCGCTGGGACGCGCCTAATCTCACGCACGCGCAGACAGTCTACGCGGCTACCGATGCGTGGATATGCAGGGAGGTATATTTCGCGCTGCTTGGCATACTCAGCGGAAAGAGAGGGTAGGGGGAGAGAATGGAAGATAACGGGAAGAAGGAGTAGATCATGGCAGACGGCGGATTTTTGGTGAAATTTGACGAAAAAGAGGTCGCTCGCTGTTACGCGGTCTCATTCGATTATGATACGCATGAGTATGTAGTGAATGGGAAGGATAAGCGACAGCTGCCGGTAGAGGTAATGGCTATTACGATAGAAGTAGAGAAAGGATAAGCTGGCAGAATGGGCTGGATATGGTGGCGATAACAGGGGATGGTCCAGAAGGGGACACCCTTAAGGAGGAGGAATGATGAATATTTTTATAAGAGTCTCTTTGGTCTTTGCCGCAGGCGTATTTGGCGCTTCTCTTAATAGGATCGTGGCGTGGTTGTTCGGAATAACAGGTATCAGCTCTTCATTGGGTGTAAATTTCGCACCACCCCTATCTGAGGGCTTTATCTACTCCGGCCTGGTGTGGGGCGGCATATGGGGACTGATATTTCTTCTACCGTACCTTAAGAAAAACTTTGTCTTAAGGGGAACCGTGTACGGGATCGCTCCATCACTCGTCATGCTGATAGTAGTCTTTCCCTTCTGGTTTAATTGCGGCATGATGGGGCTTAAACTAGGAAAACTGATGCCATTGCTAGTATTTATCTTCAATACTGTATGGGGGGTAGGTGCTGCATGGTGGTTGAAGCTAGCTGGGGAAGATAAAGCGTGATAGGGGCATGAGCGGATTAGGCTATATACAGGATAAATTCGACAGCCGGGACTACCTGATGAGGGCGTATCTTCCCGTAGCGCGGCTTCCCAAGAGCGTGGATTACGCGCCGAAGGCATCACCGGTAAGAGATCAGGGGATCGAAGGCACATGTGTAGCCTTCGCTACGGCTACAGGCATGAAGGAGTATCAGGAGCTTCTTGATTATGAAAAGCTCATTGTGCTCTCGCCAAGATTTATCTACGATGAGTGTAAGAAGATAGACGGCATGCCCGATATCGAAGGTACTACCCTGCGTGTAGCCATGAAGGTGCTAAAGACCAAGGGGGTCTGTAGGGAGAGCTTTCAGCCGTACGGCCCGTATCAGAGGATAAAGCTTCGCAAGGGGGGCGTAGCAGACGCCAAAAAGTTCCGCGTTATCACCTATGCCCGCATAATTAATATTAATGAACTGCGCCAGAGTCTTTACGCCAAAGGGCCATGTGTCATAGGTGTGGAGGTCTTCAAGGGCATGATGGAGACGAAGACAGGGCTTGTCCCCATGCCGAAGAAGAACGAGCAGGCCCAGGGAGGGCACGCTATCTGCGCTGTGGGCTACGACGACAAGAAGAAGCTTATCAAGTTTAAGAACTCCTGGTCCGCAAAGTGGGGCAAGAAAGGATATGGCTCCCTGCCCTATACCTATATAGAAGAGCACATGATAGACGCATGGAGCTCTGTGGATATAGAGGACCCCAACCCCCTGACCCTGGCCAAAGCGCTTGGGGATGGTCTAAAACAGGATAAGGTACTGGCGGCGACAGTGTTGTTAAAAGAAAAGAAAGCTTGACAAGGCTGTGCTAGTATGATAATATATTGACATAGTACATATAATACTTACATAGATAGGCATTGTACAGAAGCAATTATAATGTCCATGAATGGGGTAAGACTGTGGGGATTGTAGTTGTTTTTTTTAATGTCCATAACCGGGAAAAACATAGGAGTGAGAAATGGACCAAAACGAGATAAAAAGATTAGAGCGCAGTGAGTTAGGGTTAGGCCTTTATGATGAGATCTACGAGGCAGCCAAGAGAGAGATCGTGAACATGATCAAGGATGACACCGAAAGAGAGAACGGGTCTCCTTTGTTCTATTTTGAGAGATAGTATGGTCCATTCAACCATTCAAGCAGAGCCTACCTCTTTAACTTGCTGATCTTAGCCCCTTCGAGCGTAAGGTTATACATCAGGCCTTTCTGATCAAATACAAAAGCCACAATAGGCTTATTTGTTTTTGATGTGTCTATTGAGCCATCGGCCCCTATGGCAACCAGGGTTACCGATGCATCTGCACCAACCTTCCAACCATCGCTGTTTTGAAACTTGTCGAGCGCCTTTTTATCCATAAAGAGCATAATTACCGTCTTCTTCTGGCCTCCCAACTGGAAACCTATAGACGCGGCGGCAGTGCTGTAATAATCTACGGTCTTACCGTTAATTACAAGCGCCCCTTCGCCGTACTCACCGCCGATACCGAAACCTGCCTTAAAGACCGCGGGAAATACAAGCGCGCCTACCGACTTTTTCAATACTTCCTCACCTCCGGAAAGATCCTTAAGCATCGCGAGTGATCTTTCTACGCCCGCGTCAATGCTCCCGGCAGTAACGGCCTTGGCCTCATAGACAGAAAACAGTGTGATAATACAAGCTGCAATTGAAACTAAAAGAATAGTCTTTTTCATCTTACACCTCCATTGGCTGTATTATACTTCGGGAAGAGCCATTGTACAATGTTTATTTTGGGCAGGGCAGGGTGAAGTTGTAGGCATTTTGTTTAAATAATCGACAGAGGTCCTATCATAGACTGTCATACATATTTTTATATGCTTTAGCTATAACATGTTACAAGCCTGAAAACTAAAACATTATTGGCATGGATATTGCTT
>JBDRDE010000184.1:0-5298 GCA_043821065.1 Candidatus Omnitrophota bacterium | reverse complement strand
CCCTCGAACCATCCCGAGCGAAATCGAGGGAAGCTTTCTATATAGAGGGTTTACCTTGATACCTTTTATATCGGCAAAGTCAACCCGGCCGGTCTGGGCCTGAAGCGCTTCGTACATGCGATTTTCGAACTCTTCCTGGTCTTCCAGGCTTCTTTTGAGCACCCGTACCAGGGCGTGCTCTCTCGATATCGATTCGGCCGCTCTGACACTGCGCTCTTCGTCTTCGCCTGTCAAAAGGAGGGCGCTCTCGTGTTTATCGATATCGGTGAAGTAATCGGCGTCGATCTCTACGCTTTCATTATCAGGAAATCCTATCGCTGTCGCGGTTGATGTGGCAGTGGCCTGCCAAGGCATGCTGGACCGCATCCTGTTTGTGCCCCTCTCCTGGGCCACTGTATAGGCCTTCCTGTATTTAGGAATACGTTTCTCACTCGACCAGTCGGCGTCGAAGGTCATAGCGCTTGCTTGAGCCTGCCTCCATTCTGCATCATCATCTGCATAGTACATACCGCTCGCCTTTTTCGTAACATCCAGGAATCCTGAGGCGGTCTTTCTCATGCTCTCCGGATAATCATAGTCAAACGCGGGAGCCTTAAAACCGCTGTGGGTTCCCCCCCAATCCACAAAATCTTTGAGGCCTCCTGTCTCGGTGACGCCGCACAACATTCCCAGGCGCGCCGCCTGCACATTCGATATACCTCCGGGCTCATATTGGGAAGGCATAAAGAAGAAGTCTCCGCTAGCCATGATCAGCTGAGCGATGTCCGCGCTATAAAGCTCTAGAAAGGCCATCTGCCCTTTATATCTCTGCGCGTAATCGCGAAGGCCCTCTGCGTCTTTTCTTCCTATATTATCTCCCGGTGTAGCGAGGATCACTATTTGCGGCCGCGCGCCATCCGGTCCTCTCTCGTTAAGCATCCACTCGATGAGCGGTTTTGTCTCATCGCCGCGTGTGACAGGTTCAAAGAGTATAGAGAACCCTTTCTGCCTTACAAGGCGCGCGACGATGGTGGTCATAAAGGAATCCTTATTGACCTCCAGTCCGCCGTAGGAAAATCTATCTCTGCCGTGCTCTGCGGCCTGCTCAGTGTCTTGCCTTATAAGCTCGTTTACGAGGGCCTGGAGAGTCTCTTTGTTCTGCGCGCGCTTTTGCCGTATATCCGCATCGCTTGATGAGAAATGCGTAAAGCCCTCTACATCAAGATCGGCGATCGTACACGAAAAATCAAAGACCATCTCATTTGTAGAGCGGTCTATGTGTTTGTGAGTAATAATATCTTTTCCCAAAGACGGTAATGTCGCTGGATCCCAATCTTCAATGCGCACACCGTTATAAACAGGCATCACGGCTCCCTCGGCTCTGCGCCGCGCGACTATGCCCCCCAGTCCGGCGCCCAGAACAGCGGTCTCCATCTCAGGGGCGTACCCTTCGCTTACAGGGGTCAGGACATCGGCAAATTCAAGCGCGCCTTTAAGGAAATTATGTTGTCCCTCAGCCAACACGTTACCGCTTGGATCCTTCGACCAGAACTCCATCCCCTTCTCAGTGAGGTTTCGTAGTTCCCAGGGCAGGTTCGTGAGGGGAAACGCGTTTACATAGGCAGTGCCGCCAGCCCGGGAAATATTATGATCTCCCGAAACTATATTCTGGCTTGCTAATAGGTGTATAAGCGGGTCGTCTTCCGGCAGGCCAAGCCAGCCTTTGAAGACGCCCTGATATCCGAGATTGTGTGTAACAAAGTTCGTACCCGTCTCGCTGAATTCTGTATTAAAACTATTGTCGTGCTGGCCAAGCGTCTCTCGAAGATGCGACATATAAACAGGACCGAGCGCCGCCTGCCAGTCATTGAAATGGAGATTGTCCACGTGTATGCCAAGACCGAGCGAGAAATACATGCCTGCCTTAGATAGAAGTATGGACTCCATATATCCGTACAATGAATCCGAATACGCCTGGCCCATGATTTTGCTCTCAGGATATACTACAGGATATAGTAGATTATCTATGTCGCGGAAGCGCAGGAAGTGCATGCCCGATTCATGTGTATAGCTCACATTTACATCGACCTCGCCATCCCCTACCTGTATACTGGATGTAAAAAGATGCTCGCCTTTCTTATCGGATATGTCGCCTTGCGGCTGCTGATAGTCAGGTGTAACGACAAAAACCATGTGGCCGTCTTCGGATAAGGCCTGGCCGAGTTCGCGCACATAGTCTCCTTGGCCGCCCTTCTTAGACCACCCTTCCATCGCTACGAGCATGATTACCTTATTGCCATCAATCTCTGTCTCATATGCCTGTTTCTGCAGCCCAGATACCGTAAGCTCCTTGCGCAACTCTTCAGATAGATTATCAGTATTTCTATCGTATTGTATAGCGTACATGCCGACTGGCGTACTCCTGGCCACATCGCAGAATTCCTCAACATCATCTATAAAGATAGCTTCGTTTCCGTCTATGCCGGTCCCCTGGAGTGCTTTTTGGAATATTGTGTCGCTGTCAGCGGATTTCATCATTCCAAGCTCAAATGAAGTGAAATACTGGTCTATGTGTTTGCAAACGCTGCGTTTATAATCCGTTTTAAAACGTTTAAAAGTGGCGCTGCAGATATTCGATATGACGTTGACCTTGTACCCTGCTTTCTTAAGCGCCTCTATCGACCTGACCACCTCGGCATTTATTTGCAATCCATCTGTGAATATCTCATAAAAGGCCTTCTGCTTAATAGCGTCTTCGAGTTTTAGCGCTTTTTTTACTCGATTGTAGTATATTTTTTCATTTATCAAGCCTCTGTTAAAATCGTCAAAATCTTGACCTGAGAACAGGATATCCATAACTTGATCGGTCGTGAGTGCATCTGGATCTTCGCAATACTTGCGGATATCCTCTGCTACCTTGCGGTCGTCGTATGAATATACAACATTGCCGAGATCGAAAAATACCTCTTTGATGCCAGTCTCTTCTGGGGGAGCGAACTGGGCCGTAGACGACACTGCGTCTTCATCGAATAGTCCACTCAGTGACTCCTCTGCCGCTGCTGCTGTGGCAAGAGCTCCTTTGAATTCTGCATACATATCCATATCAGCATCGCCTTCAGGTCTAAACTTGGTGTAGGTTATAGTGTGCATACCCAATCCCCGCGCGCAGGCGCAATAGTCAGGCGAGTCGTCTATAAAGACGACTTCGCTCGCCATGAGATCCCATTTTTCAAGCGCCCTGTTAAAGAAGAGGGGGTCGCTTCTGGATTTCTTCCTCCCGATCATGTGAGAAGTGATAAAACCGTCTATAATCTCGGCGTTGAAGACCTCTGACCATCTACCGCTAAAATATCTAAGGTGGGTCTCGGAAGTATTCGACGTTATGTAAATAAGGTACCCGGCGGCCTTGAGCGCCGTCACAACCTCAACCACATCAGGGTTGAGCATAAAGATCTCGTTGTAATATTTAAAGAAACGCGTCTTGAGCTGATCTTCGGGCAAGCCGCGCAGTCCGAGCGCCTTTTTCATCTCTGTGTAAAACTTATCTGTAGAGATTTGTCCGGTTTCGTATTTATCAAGCAAATCCGAGTCTTCTGCCTTTGCGCTTGTGCCTCGTATAACAGCCGTAACATCGGCCGGTGTTGTAAACTGTTCCGGATCACAATATTTTAACAGCCTCCTCGATGTCCTTTCAGCGTCAAAAGGATTTATGACATCACCAACGTCGAAGAATATCGCCTTTATCCCCGTCTCGCTAGGCGGGGCGAACTGCGCCGTCGACGTCGCCATTGCTGTGGGCTCTTCCGCTATGATCCTCTCAAGCGGGCGCGGCAGCCTGAAGAGCCAGTTATGCTTATAGGTCTTTCCGGGTTCGTTGATCCTATAGAGCGGGCCGCGGAGCTTAAGACGTGTCTGGACAGTCACGCAATAAAAATCTGTGGACTCGATCGCCGCGATGACTTTTCGCTCTACATTTTCCGCGGAGTCATCATCGCGCCATTCCTGGCCGCGAGCAGCCATGAACTCTCTCGTCTGCCGTCTATGGTCATCGTTAAAAGCCTTCTCCTGGTATCGGTCAAGAAATGTAGACGGGGAATCATGGCTCGCCTCCAGGTACATGGCATGTTTTCTATTAGCGTGCCGCCCCGGGACAAATCCCGCCAGATTGTATAAAAACAGGTTTGGGAGCTCATCAGAGAGCTGGTAAAGCATCTCTCTTATCGCTGGCGGCCTATCTCCTATATCCTCGCCTATCAAAAGGATGCCGCATTTCTCGGCCGTCTTTGACAGCGCGATTATCACGCGCTTACCCAGTTCTGCCGCCTCAGCGGGGTCTGACGGGAAAAAAGCGCCGTCTTTCGGATGCTTTCCTATATCAATAAGCCATTCCGAGCATAACCCGAGAAGGTGATCTATCCTTATGGCGTCGTAGAACTGCGCCGCGTATCTTATTCTCTGTCGCCAAAAGTCGGTTACAGCCTCTTCCATATCCTGCCATTTATACGTGGGCGCATGCCAGTTCTGGCCTTCAGGGTCTGTCTCCTTTTCGGGTGGGGCGCCGGCATCTTTTGTAAGATCAAACATATCCTGCCTGGCCCACGCCTCGGCGCTGTTCTTGGATGGATATATGGGCATATCCCCGGCAATCTTCTTTCCCCTCGCGCGGGCGTAGCCCCGCGTCTTCTGCCAACGCTCGTAATAGAGGAATTGCATGTACTTGTAGAATGTGATCTCCTTAGCATGGCTTTCGCTGAAACGCTCAAGCGCCACTTTATCCCTGTTCTTATACTCGTCTTCCCACTCCCACCACCCTTGGCCGTTGTGTTCGTTATAGAGAGCGTGAAAGAGCGCGTAGTCTTCTATCCAGAACGAATTATCTTCTACATATTGTCTGAATCCCGCCTTTTCATCAAGTCCGCCACTGGTGAGAAAATCTTCGAATACCATTTTCAGCAGATACTCTTTTAGCGTGTAGGCAAAGTCATAATTGGCGTGCGGCTGTCTTTTGACATGATTCAACAAGGCCTCTACGGCAGCGCCAAAATCGTCTCTTGCCGGCCTCTCGTTAGATAATAGTCTGTTAACTTCATCTGATACTATCGCGCCGCCACTGAACCCAGGGTATTCTTTATACATATCAATGTGCTTCTTTATAGTTGATACGGCAAACGCCCAATTTTCGTCAAAAAATCTTCTCACCATCCCCATGAACGCGCCTCTATCGGGAAAATACTCCTCCACCGGCAAATACGCTATGGCGTCGTTGGCGAATATGCTGATGCTCTGGTATGGGCACGGATTATAGCGCCTCCGCTCTTC
>JBDRDE010000183.1:0-2686 GCA_043821065.1 Candidatus Omnitrophota bacterium | reverse complement strand
GGATTTTTTTATTTTTCCCATATTATTACCCCCTGAAGACTTTTATAAGATTGAATATCGGCAACAGAACCGACAGCGCTATAAATGCCACTATGGCGCCGGTAACCAAGAGCATGATAGGCTCTAAAAGCGATGTAAGGTTTTTGATCGTATACTCTATCTCAGGATCGTAAAAATCCGATATCTCATTGAGCATCTTGTCTAAATTGCCGCTCTTCTCTCCTGTAGATATCATCTGAACCACCATCGGGCTGAAGAGCCCGCTCGCCTTAAACGGCTCTGTGAGCGGACGGCCTCCGGCTATCGCCTGTTTAACACCCCTTATGGCCCTCCTGATGACCAGGTTAGTTATCGTATTCTCAACAACTTCCAACGCGTGGAGTATAGGTATGCCGGAAGAGATGAGCGTAGATGTGATCCTGGTAAACCGCGATATCTGCACCTTGGCATATAGGCTCCCGAATAAAGGTATCTTCAATAACCACGCGTGAAACCTCTCCCTTCTGCCCTCATTCTTGAGGCTGTTCTTAAACCACAAGAACAAAACAGCCATAACCACAAGGATAGGCAGCCACATCCGTTTCATAACCACGCTGATACCCAGGATTATCTTTGTAGGAAGCGGCAATGCCGCGCCGGAGGAGGTAAAGACGACTACAAATTTGGGCAGGACTCCTACTATAAGGAAACCTACAACAGCAAACGCTACGACAACGAGAACGATGGGATAGACAAGCGCCGATGTGATCCTCGACTGCGTCTCCATCTCCTTGGTGCCGAGCTCCGCGAGCCTATCCAGCACCACTTCCAAAAGTCCTCCGGCTTCACCAACCTTTACCATGTTTACGAAAAGACCTGAGAAGATCGCCGGGTGTTTTGCCAGAGACTCTGAAAAACTCGTGCCTTTCTGGACAGACTGGCGCACATCCTCCAGGATCAGCTTAAACCTCCTCTTCGTCGTCTGCTCGCAGATGCTTGCAAGGCTTGGGACTAGTGGCGTGCCTCCTCTAAGAAGTACCGCGAGCTGGCGGGTAAACAATATAGCATCCTGCCTGTTTACGGGATTAAACCTCTCAGCGAGGGAGATCCCGGCCGATCCCCTGCTATCTTGTAAAACCGCCTCAATTATGCTGTAACCCAGGCCTTCAAGGCTCTTGGTGAGCTCAGATTCGTCACCCGCCTCCATCGCCCCTGTCACAAGAATACCTTGTCCGTCGCGCGCTTTATAGTTGTATGTCGACATCAATCTCCACCGGTTATCTTTCTATATTCATCTAAGATCTTTTCCGTCTCACGCTTCTCAATCTTTTTAACGTTCTTATAATACATCTTGGCGCGTTTAAAAAACTCGGAATCCGGATAATCGAATATTATATGTTTATAACGCTCTTTCGCCTTCGCGTAATCCTTAAGAAAAACATGGTATATCCTTGCCGCGTGGTATAGGGCGTCATCCGCCTTCACGTCATCAGGATGCTGACTATATATACTGTCATAAAGATTGAGTGCCTGAGCCTTCCTGAATTCGGTATTCTTGTACATGCTCTCTACGCCGTGCCCTTTATCGAGCGCCCTCGCCTTTTCGAATATCTGATTTACTACGGTCAGCTGGCCGGTCTTTCCGATATTGATGTAGGCCTCTTCCTTCTCTACAGTCTGCTGCGCGAGGAGCGCCTTCTCTTCTCTTGAACGCAATATTCTCGGTGTAATAAAGACGGCAAGTTCTTTCTGCTCGTCATTTTTTTCTCTGCGTGAAAAGAAGTAACCTATAATAGGTATGTATCCTAAAATAGGGATCCTGTCTATGGTGCCCTGCTTGCTCTGTCTGATAAGGCCGCCTATTACCAGCGTGTCCCCTTCTTTTATCCTGACAGTGGTATCGGCCTCCCTGGTAGTGATCCTCGGTCCGGCGTCAAGCTGCTCTTCTAAAGATGAGACCTCCGGGTGTACTCGCATTGTAATATAGCCATCGCTGTTTATCTGCGGTGTAACTCTTAATGTAGTACCTATATCAACAAACATCGTGCTCTCGGTCGTACCGGTAGTAGTCTGTGTGCGCTGCCTTATGGGGTATCTCTCTCCTATAATAATACGCGCTTCCTGGCCGTTTAAGACCGCTATGGACGGAGAAGCGAGAAGGTTTGCCTTGCCATCCCTGATAAGCGCGTCTATAGTAGCCGTCAACTTGAGCCCTTTAAAATCGAAGGCGCTCAAGGTAAATTGCCCTCCAGTAAGCGAAGTAGACTGCTCGGGCAGGGCTACACCGCCTACAAGATCCAAGAGAGCGTTGCTGTCAAAGAGCCCGAAGCCCGGATCATAGTCCACCTCCCAGGTCACCCCCAAATGGCTAAGATCACTTGACGTTATATCTGCGATCTTCGCCTCAATAATAATCTGTCGCGGCGCTACATCTATCTTATCGAGGAGGTCTTTTACCCTCTGGATATTTACCGGATAGTCCGTAACTATAAGGCTATTGGCGAGCATATCAGGTTTCACATCGCCTTTGGCCGAAATGGTCTTTCTGATCATCGGGATCGCCTCGGCCGCCTTAGTGTATTTCATAAAAATGACTTCACTCTTCAGCTCGACCACTTCATTGCCCCCAGGCGAGACATATATGATATCATTATTAATGCTGTAGACCAGTCCGTTTACCGTAAGTATCGCCTCCAGGGCCTGCTCC
>JBDRDE010000182.1:0-2576 GCA_043821065.1 Candidatus Omnitrophota bacterium | reverse complement strand
ATTAAGCGGAGCGGCTTTAAAGAGTGCCAGTCTCACTAAAAAATATATCAAAGAGACGGCTATTATCGGAAAGAAGGTGTACCTGCGTATTTTGCCGTCTCTGTTTCTAAAAGAGTAGTGATAGAGCGCTACCAATATAGGAAAGATAAGGGCATTCTCTTTAGTCATCATGGCCAAGGTGTAGCTTACGATCATGGCCGCATATAAGAGCGCGCTCTTTTCGCGCAGGCTCTTTATGTAAAATATAAGCGCCAAGAGCACAAAGAGCGTGACGAGCGAATCGACCCTCCCGGACATATAAGATACCACCTCTGTATGGACCGGGTGTGCCAAAAAGAGCATGCCCGTCAACAGAGAGAGCGCTTTATCGCCTGAGAGTATGTTAACAAGCCAGAGAACAGCCAGGGCTGTGATGATATGGAGCACTATGTTCGTTAGATGGATATGCGCGGTGCTTAATCCGCTCATCGAATGGTTTAACAGGTAGGTAGCTATATAGACCGGGCGGTAGAAGCCACCCTCTTTGCCGGCTCCGGCGATGACACTCTTGGTAAATATATCTTTTATATGCGAAACATCTCTTATGTAAGCGTTGTCTCTTATGATGGGGATATCATCCCAGATGAATTTTCCGCCAAGAGAATTGCAATAAATAGCGAGCCCGAGGGCTGCGATCGAGATGATACAGATGATCAAATACTTTGTTTCCGGCTTCATAGGCACAATGTTCGCGTTTTTTCTAGAGCGCTGTCGGGGGCCCGCCTTTACTTAAGGCGCCACCGTGGGCCCGCTTCCGCCTACTAAGAAGTCAAGCTTCCCGGTGTCGCTTGCTCGACCGATTTTTTTACCTGTGCTTTGGACTTACGTTCCTCGCCTCACGCATGTAAAGTAGAAGCTCGGAACGCGCTATATGCTTCAGTAGCCAAACAAGGGAAATACATACGCGCTCATTCGCTTGCCAAGTTGTAAAGCGATCTCATACGCTCATTTGCGTAAGTCCTTAAGCACCTATGATCATCACTCCAATAGGCAAAAAAATCTAATCTCTCGCAAGCAACACCGGAAAGCTTGTACAACATGAAGCGATGCCGGGGGTTTGCCGTAGCGACTATCTAAAATCGCGTATACCTTTGGCGCGCAATCTAGATTATAAGATGATTTTAGCTTAATGCGCGATTTTAGTTACAGCTCAAAAAAGGCGCGCTCCTTTTTGAGCGACAAGCGGAGGCAAGCCCCCGGTAGCGCTCAACATTTGTGTGGTTCGAGGACGACCTTTAGAGAGTCTTTCGCCTCAGTAACTATCTTGAAGGCCTTCTTGATATCCTCTAGGGGCAGCCTGTGTGTTATCATATCACTCACGGCGACCCTTCTGTTCTTTATCATTCCGAGGGCCATCTTCAGGTCCTCCGGCGCCGCGCCATACGATGATGTTACGGTTATCTCGTTACGCCAGAGATCAACTGTGGGTATCTTGATATCCTTCTCCGGAATAGCGAAGAATAGTATGACGCCTTTTTTGTCTACTGAGGCAAAGGCCTGATCCACAGCCGCCATCGCGCCCGTGCATACTATCACCCGATCGGCCTTCAGCTTGAGATTCTCTTTGGCGTATAATACCTTATCCGCGCCGAACTCTCTGGCCTTCTTCAGCCTGTAGCCGTTTATGTCGGCAGCTATCACCCTGGCGCCCTTTGTCTTGGCCAGCTCTATATTCATCAGCCCGGAGACGCCGCTTCCGAGAATGAGCACGTTATGCTGCTTCTTCACGCCTATCACTCTCTGGCCCCTTATGGCGCAGGCAAGGGGCTCTATCATCGTCCCCTCTTCGTAAGAGACATTGGCGGGCAAAGGATATACGCCCTTGGCGACATTTATCTTTGGGACCCTTACAAATTCGCTGTATCCTCCGGGGTAGTAATTCCCTTTATGGAGAGTATCGCAGGCTGTGTGGTCACCGGAGAGGCAGTACTTGCAGCTATCGCACGGGACATGGTGGCTAACGAATACCCTTTGGCCTATTCTATACTTTTTGGAATTCGATTTAGATATCCTGCCGGCTATCTCATGGCCCAATACGCGGGGGGCCTTCGGCTTCCTGTACCACTCCATCGCGTCGGTCCCGCAGATACCACTGGCGAAGACCTCCACTAAGATCTCTCCCGGGCCTATCTTCGGAACAGGCTGGTCTTCGATGCGTATATCGCGGTTTGTGTAGTATCTTGCTACGCGCATGCGGTCTTCAGGTTTTTGGCGCCTGAGAAGATCTCTTCGGCCTGTCTCACTGTGGCGTCTTCGTGGACTATCGCGTGCAGTGCCTTGGCCATGGCAACCGGCTGAGGACTCTGCCAGACGTTTCGCCCGAGGTTGATGCCGATAGCGCCTTTCTGCAATCCATCGTATACGAACTTAAATACTTCCGATTCTGTCTTGCACTTCGGCCCGCCCGCCATCACCACGGGAACAGGACATCCTTCTACTACCTTATCAAAATCCTTCTCACACCAGTAGGTCTTGACAACACGCGCGCCCAGCTCGGCCGCTATGCGACACGCGAGCCCCAAATACCGGGCGTCGCG
>JBDRDE010000181.1:0-9156 GCA_043821065.1 Candidatus Omnitrophota bacterium | reverse complement strand
TGTCAGATGAACGAGCGGGACTCGGAGTGGGTGGAGGGCGCCCTTTTGGAGAAGGGTTTCTCTATAGCCTCCTCTCAGGATGAGGCCGATATTATATTGTTTAATACATGCTCAGTAAGAAAGCATGCCGAGCACAGGGCCATAAGCAATATGGGCGCTCTGAAAAAGCTAAAGGAGAAGAGACCGGATCTCATCCTTGGGATCATAGGGTGTACGGCCGAGAATTATGGCGAGAGACTCTTTGAAAGCCTGCCGCATTTAGACCTTGTCTGCGGGACCGGGAAGTTGTATGATATTCCACGCGCCATAGAGGATATTATCCGCAATAGGGAGAAGCAGGCATTGACCGGCAGCCTGGATAAGTATATGCCTGAGATGATCCCTGAGCATAGAAACCGCAAAGACCTGGCGTATGTTATGATAAGCAGGGGATGCGACAACTACTGCACATATTGCATAGTCCCTTACGTGCGCGGCCCGGAAAGATCGAGGGACCCGCGTTATATCCTAGAGGAAGTGGAGGGGCTGATCAAACGCGGCCATAAGAGGATCATGCTGCTCGGGCAGAATGTGAACGGTTACGGTAAGGACCTCAAGAACGGCGCCAGTTTTATAAAGCTGCTCCAAGAGATCGACAAGATAGAGGGAGAGAAGGCGATCAGTTTTATGACGAGCCATCCTAAAGGCGCCTCCACGGCCCTCTTTGCGGCGATGAGGGACCTAAAGAGTATTTCAAAAGAGCTGCACCTGCCGCTCCAGTCCGGATCCGATAGGATACTTAAGGCGATGAAGAGGGGCTATGATTCGGGATATTATATGAAGCTTGTGAACTCTTTCAGAAATATTCTACCCGAGAGCCCCATTACTACTGATATTATAGTTGGGTTCCCGGGAGAGACCGAAAAAGACTTCGAAGCCACAAAGAAGATGCTTCTCGAGGTGGAATTCGGCGCGAGCTATATATTTAAGTACTCCCCCAGGCCGCCGGCCTTCTCGTCTAAGCTGAAAGACGATGTGCCTAAAGATGTAAAAGAGAGGCGGCACAGGGAGCTTTTGGATATCCAGATAGAGATCTCACGAAAGAGAAGACCGAAGAGGGCACTGTCTTGAGAAGGTTGTTATTTACCGCCATATTGTTAGCGGTCATGATTTTTACCGCCACAGACGTATGCGCGATAGGCAGAAAGGGTGAGCTCGCAGAGAAGCTTTATCTGCAGGAGAATTACGCGAGCGCTGCCTATGAATGTGAGACGCTCTTTCGGGAGAGCGATGTTGTGGAGTTCAAGTGCGATATCGCGTACCTGGCCGGTTTGTGCTATACAAAACTTGAAAAATTCCAGAACGCCAAGAAGTTCTTCGAGTATGTATTGAACAATTCAGGCGACTCTCTATTGTTGAGCGAGGCACAGATAGGTATAAAGGCTGTGACCGAAAAGTCGCCGTCGATCGAGGCCCCATCACACTTCGCGGTACAGGTGGGGAGCTTTAAGGATAAGAAGAACGCGGTGAGGCTATTTAATAGGTTTAAAAGACGTAAGTACACCGTGAGGATAACCGAGGACAAGGATGGCAGGGTCACAATATATAAAGTAAAGATAGGCAGATTCAGCACCAGGGATGCATCCGTGGCCTTCGCCAAGAAATTGAGAAAGCAGGGTTATCAGACGGCCATTGTTTCATATTAGAATGAGTAACCATAAACCAGAAGCCAGTAACCAGAAAATAAAAGAAATAAAGAAGATTGGAAAAATTTCTACTGTGAATGCTGGAAGGAAAGTTTTATTCATAGTAGGGCCCACCAGTGTAGGAAAGACCGCCTTCTCCGTAAGGCTCGCCAAGAGGATAGACGGAGAGATAATCTCATCAGATTCTATGCAGGCCTACCGCTACATGGATATCTTAAGCCAGAAGCCCACAGATAAAGAGAGGGGCGAAGTCCCGCATTATTTGATAGATTTTTTGGACCCCACCGAAGAGTACAGCGCCGCCAGGTTTGCAGAAGAGGCGAGGCGCTGCATAGAAGAGATCATAGATAGGGGTAAGATGCCCATAATAGTGGGCGGAAGCGGGCTATATGTAAGGGCCTTGGTAGAGGGGCTCTTCCCCGCACCAAAGAAAGACGCGCGCCTAAGAGAGGGCCTAGAGGAAGAAGCTGCAAGATGTGGACCGGAGTTTCTACATGATAGATTGAAGGAGGCGGACCCAGAGACGGCCTCCAAGATCCACCCTAACGATACAAGGCGCGTTGTAAGGGCGCTTGAGATCATCAGCATGACAGGCATACCCGTCTCGGAGCACAAAAAGAATACCTCCGGCATAATGGGCCTATTCGATATACGTATATACGGTTTGGCCAGGAATAGAGAAGGTCTCAATGCGGCGATAGGCGAGAGGGTAGATAAGATGTTTTCAGAAGGCCTGGTTGAAGAGGTAAAAATATTAAAGAGAAAGACACCCGGTCTTACGGCAGGAAGTTCTATCGGCTATAAAGAAGTAGTCGGTTATATCGATGGGAAATATGCGCTTGAAGAGGCCAAAGAGCTTTTGAATAAGAATACCAGGCGGCTGGTGAAGAAGCAGATGACTTGGTTCCGGGCTGATAAGAGTATAAAGTGGATAGACCGCGACAATATGTCGGATGAAGCAGCGCTTGAGTTTATTGAGAAAGATATAAAAATATGAGTGAGAAGGCATTATCCGTTATAGTAATAACTGACAGTATAAGGCATGATAACTGGAGCGCTGAAGATATAGCCGGGGAATCTGAGCAACTGATCCGTTCCGCGCGAGCTGAGGTGGTTGGAAGTATAAGCTGCAATCTAAAGAGTGTATCTGCCGCCCATTTTCTGGGCAGTGGGAAGATAGAGGAGATACGTGATCTCGCGGATGAGTTAGGCGCAGGTACGGTGATCTTCAGTGAAAATCTAAGCGGTACTCAGCAGAAGAATATAGAAGAGGTGGTAGGCAGAAAGACGATAGACAGGACGCAGCTTATATTGGATATCTTTGCCAGGCACGCCAAGTCGAGCGAAGGCAAGATACAGGTGGAACTGGCCCAACTCGAATATCTCTTGCCGCGGCTCATGGGCAAAGGCGTTATATTGTCCAGACTCGGGGGCGGCATAGGTACCAGAGGGCCGGGAGAGCAGAAATTAGAAGTCGACAGGAGGCGCATAAGGACGAGGATAGCGAGGCTCAAAAGAGACCTCGAGTCGGTCACGCAGCAGAGATCCATGAGGCGCAAGAAGAGAGAGCGCTTCTCTATTCTGACCATAGCGATAATCGGTTATACCAACGCGGGCAAGTCGACCTTACTCAATAAGCTTACCGGTTCGGATATACTGGTAGACAATATGCTGTTCAGCACCCTCGACCCCACTATAAGGAAGTTTACCCTTCCCAATAATCAGAATGTCCTCTTTATCGATACTGTCGGGTTTATCTATAAACTCCCGCACAATCTGATAGAAGCTTTCAAGGCCACTCTAGAAGAGGCTGTAGAGGCCGATATACTCCTGCACGTCCTCGACGCGAGCCATCCAAAAGCAAGAGAGCACTCTGACGCGACATATAGGGTCTTGGATGAGCTTGGTATCAAAGATAAACCGATGATCACAGCGCTGAATAAATCTGACAATATATCCGACAGCTTTATCAAAGAGAGACTTCTTAAGGATTTTTCACAGTCCATTCTTATATCGGCCCTGCGCGGTGAGAATATCGATGAGCTGCAAGATAGGATCATGCTATATTTAGGTAAGACGACGACGAATATCAATATCGAGATACCGATCACAGAGATGAAGCTCCTTCATATTATCTACACAGAGGGCAAGGTGACCAAGAGGGTGGATAAAGAGTCGAGTATATATATAGAAGCCCAAGTGCCACATAGAGTTAGGGATAAAATAAAATTTCGCTTGACAGAAAGGTGAAGCGTGTTAAAATAGTATCTTAGCACTCAGAGTCTTAGAGTGCTAAATTATAGAGGTGGATGATGGTAAACCATATACGCGAGAGCGCAAAGACAGATAGGCAGAAGCGAGTTCTTGAGCTGATAGTGACGTACCATATAGGTACGGCCGAGCCCGTGGGCTCACAGATTATAGCCAGGGATATGGAGCTTTCGAGCGCCACTATAAGGAATATCATGTATGAGCTTGAAGAGCATGGACTGATCTGGCAGCCGCACGCCTCCGCGGGCAGGATACCCACCGATAAGGGCTACAGAGTTTATGTAGACTCACTCATGGAGGCAAAAGACCTTATAAGCTCGGTAAGAGAAGACCTGTATGATAATATAAACAGATTGAAGGCCGATTCTGTGGAAGACGTGCTTTTAAAAGGGCTCCACCTCTGTGCGGAATCGACCTCCCAGACGTGCATGGCCTTCCTGCCGACGCTCAAGATCAAGGCGCGGTTGATAGAGAGGCTGGAGGAGAGGCTTACGACCATGCTCACGTCTCTCTATGATTTTGATGACAGGCTCTATCTTGATGGGACCAGTTATCTGATAGAACAGCCGGAATTCAAAGACATCGATAAGATAAAGGCCCTCCTGAAGGCGCTGGAAGATAAGAAGGGGCTGCTGGAGATCCTGGAAGAGAATGTGGCGTCCGGCGGCATAAAGGTATGTATAGGCAGCGAGAACAGATCGATGGGTTTCGATCAATGCACTATAATCACGGTCAACTACAGCCTGGAAGGGAATATCAGCGGGACCCTTGGCGTGATAGGCCCGATGCGCATGGAGTATGAGAGCGTTATTCCCAAGATATGCGGGATAGCGGAGTCCATGAGCAGGCTGTTAAGCGAGCTAGTATGAACGCGAAGAGAGATAAGAAGAAACAGGAAGAGGGAGCCAAGGCCGCGGAAGGTGTAAAGCCGGCCGAAGAGGTCACTCTATCTAAGATCGAATTCGCGGCCTTGAACGAGAAGGCGAAGGCCTCAGAAGAGCACCAGGATAAGATGCTCAGGGCCTACGCCGAACTCGATAATACAAAAAAGAGGCTCCATAAAGAGAAAGAGGAGTTTATAAAGTTTGCCAATGAAGACCTCATTTTAAGGCTCCTGCCGATCGTGGACAATTTCGACAGGGCTATCTCTTCCGTAAAACACACTGAAGAGACTGACGCTGTATTGAGCGGCATAATGCTTGTCCAGAGAGAGTTTCACAGTCTCTTTAAGGATCATGGCGTAGAGGTGATAGAGTGCCAGGGAGAGAAGTTCGACCCGCACCTGCACGAGGCCATAGCTGTGGTACAGACAGATGAGCACCCTGAAGATACCGTAGTGGAGGAGGTCCAAAGGGGTTACACAATGAAAGGGCGATTAATAAGGCCTTCGATCGTGAAGGTCAGCAAAAAAACTGTGGTCAGTGATCAGTGAACAGTGAACAGATAAAAAAAGAAGCTATTTTGCTTGCTCTGTCCACTGTCCACTGACCACTGATCACTGATCACTATTAAAAGGAGGTAGCTAAGATGGCAAAGATAATAGGAATAGACCTAGGTACGACGAATTCATGCGTCGCCATAATGGAAGGCGGCGAGGCCAAAGTGTTAACGAACGCCGAGGGAGCCAGAACGACGCCCTCAGTCGTGGCCTTCACTAAGAAGGGCGAAAGGCTTGTGGGGCAGACAGCCAAGAGGCAGGCGGTGACCAACCCAGAGAACACCATATTCTCTATCAAACGTTTCATGGGCAGGCGCCATGAAGAGGTGAAGACGGAAGAGAAGCAGGTGCCATATAAAGTGGATGAGGATTCTAATGGCAATGTCGTAGTCGTGGTCGACGGCAAGAAGTACACGCCTCCTGAGATCTCCGCTATGATACTGCAGAAGATGAAGCAGACGGCTGAGGAGTATCTCGGGGAGAAGGTTACACAGGCGGTAATAACGGTCCCGGCGTACTTCAATGATTCTCAGAGGCAGGCCACCAAAGACGCCGGCAAGATCGCCGGGCTCGAGGTCTTGAGGATAATAAACGAGCCTACAGCGGCGTCGCTGGCTTATGGGCTCCAGAAGAAGAAGGATGAAAAGATCGCCATATATGACCTGGGAGGAGGCACATTCGATATCTCGATATTGGAGATAGGTGAAGGCGTCTTCGAGGTAAAGGCGACCAACGGCGATACCCACTTGGGCGGCGACAATTTCGACCAGAAAATAATAGACTGGATAGCGGACGAGTTCAAGAAACAGGAAGGTATAGATCTCAAGCGCGACAAGATGGCTCTCCAGAGGCTCAAAGAGGGGGCGGAGAAGGCCAAATGTGAACTATCAAGCAATGCAACCACAGAGATAAATCTCCCGTTTATAACAGCGGATCAGACCGGCCCTAAGCACCTGACCATGTCGCTTACGCGCGCGAAATTGGAGCAGCTTCTCGATGATCTTTTGGAGAAGACCATATCGCCGTGCAAACAGGCGCTCAAGGACGCGGGCCTCGATCCTGGAAGTATAGACGAGGTCATACTCGTGGGCGGCCAGACGAGGATGCCCAAGGTCCAGAGTATAGTCAAGGAGATCTTCGGCAAAGAGCCCCACAGGGGAGTAAACCCGGATGAAGTAGTAGCTATCGGAGCGGCCATCCAGGGAGGCGTTCTCGGTGGAGACTCCAAGCTTCAGGATATAGTCCTGCTCGATGTTACGCCGCTTAGCCTGGGCATAGAGACATTGGGCGGGGTCATGACCAAACTTATAGAGAGGAATACCACCATACCCACAAAGAAGAGCCAGGTCTTCTCTACGGCGGCCGACAACCAGACAGCGGTCTCTATACACGTGCTGCAAGGCGAAAGGGGGATGTCGAGCGACAACAGAACCCTGGGAAGATTCGACTTGATGGGCATACCACCGGCGCCGCGCGGGATACCGCAGATAGAGGTAGCCTTCGATATAGACGCCAACGGCATAGTCCACGTCTCAGCTAAAGATATGGCCACGAAGAAGGAGCAGAAGATAAGGATAGAATCTTCCAGCGGCCTATCGAAAGAAGAGATAGATAAGATGGTAAACAGCGCTAAGTCCAACGAGGCCGAAGACAAGAAGAGGCGTGAACTCATAGACGCGAGGAACCAGCTCGACACGCTTATCTACGCCACCGAGAAATCAGTCAAGGATTACGGCGATAAGGTCTCCGCAGACGAGAAGAAGAATATAGAAGAGGCTGTAGAGAAAGGGAAGAAGCTTTTAAGCAGTGACAACATAGACGAGATAAAGAAGGTCCAGGAAGAGATCCAGAAGGTCGCGCACAAGCTTGCTGAAGAGATGTATAAGGCGAGCGCCCAAAAGGCCGGCGGGCCCGGACAGGCCGGTCCAGGACCGGGAGGCGCGGGGCAGGCCGGACCCGAAGAAGGCAAGAGCGAAAAGAAAGAAGAAGATGTAGTCGACGCGGAATACAAAGTTGAGGGCGAGGAGAGTAAATAATTGATGAGCGTTTAGCGTAGAGCGTATAGCGTATAGAGGAGCAAAGCAGATGATTAGCGTTTAGCGTAGAGCATATAGCGTATAGGAAAAAAATCTTTTAAACTATACGCTACACGCTAAGCGCTATTCGCTAATCAAGCTATTTGACGTCCCTATACGCTACCCGCTAAACGCTATACGCTAAACATGCGTATATATGGATAAGCGAGATACTACGAAATCCTGGGCCTGACCAAAGACGCGAGCGCTGAAGCCGTAAAGAAGGCCTACAGGCGGCTCGCGCTCAAGTATCACCCGGATAAGAACCAGGGCAACAAGGACGCCGAAGAGCGGTTTAAAGAGGTCTCTGAGTCTTACGAGGTCTTAAGTGATCAGAAGAAGAGAGAGACCTATGACAGGTACGGCCATGCCGGTGTGCAGGGGGCGTTTTCAGGGTCCGGGTTCTCATGGTCAGACTTTACCCATTTCGACGAATTCGGTGACATCTTTGGTAATCTCGGGGATCTCTTCAGAGGTTTTGGCGTAGAGACTGATTTATTCGGGGGGCATGGCCAGGCCGGTGGCCGCAGTGGGCGTGGGGCAAGCCTGCAATATGAGCTGAACATAAGCTTCGAAGAGGCGGCATCCGGAGTTGAGAAGTCTGTAAGTGTCCCGCGGCACGAGCCCTGTGAAGGCTGTAAAGGATCGGGGGCCAAGCCCGGATCCAAGCAAGAGACCTGTTCGGCGTGCGGCGGCAGGGGGCAGGTGTTGACCTCGAGCGGCTTCTTCAGTATAGCAAGGACCTGCGACCGGTGCGGCGGCGAAGGCAAGGTTATAAAGACGCCTTGCCAGAAGTGCGCCGGCCAGGGAAGGATAAAGACCACGAGAAATATCGAGATAAAGATCCCCGCAGGCATACAGGCCGGCAATAGATTGAGGGTACAAGGCGAAGGAGAGGCGGGAATGCGCGGAGGCGGGAGGGGAGACCTCTTTGTCTATATCCAAGTACGCCCGCATCCGATCTTCAAGCGGGACGGGTACGACATAATCTGCGAGATCCCGGTCAGTTTTTCAAAGGCGGTCTTCGGCTCCGAGATAGATGTCCCTACACTCAACGGAAATGTGAAGATGAAGATACCCGAAGGGACCCAAAGCGGCAAGGTATTCAGGCTTAAAGGCAAAGGCGTCTCGAGGCTGGATGGCTATGGCAAGGGGGACCAATATGTCAGGGTGCACATTGAGACGCCGGTCAATCTGAACAAGCGACAGAAAGAGACACTTAAAGAATTCGCGGATAGTTGCGGGGACAGCGTCAACCCTAAATCAACAACTTTTGTAGATAAAGTTAAGCAAATGTTCGCGCCGTAGGCGCAACTTAATACAGAATTACTGTTTAAGAAGTGTTCGCGCCGTAGGCGCTAACTCAATACAGAGTTGTTAGTTAACGCGCGCTATTAAATACAGAATTGTTGCGACAGGAGGTTTTTAGTTATGCCAACGTACGATTACGAGTGCACCGAATGTAGCCATAGATTTGAGCTCTTTCAGAACATGACCGCTGCCCCGATCTCGGTCTGTCCTAAGTGTAATGGGGTGGTTAAGCGCCTTATAGGCAGCGGAGCGGGCATTATTTTCAAAGGGTCGGGTTTTTATGAGACCGACTACAAGAGAAAAGAGAAGAAAGAGGCCCATAAAGAGAGTGATCCCCCAGCCTGCCCAGGCGCAAATAAGGCATGTCCCGCCTCCC
>JBDRDE010000180.1:0-14830 GCA_043821065.1 Candidatus Omnitrophota bacterium | reverse complement strand
CTTCGCTTATAGAAGAGAGGATAACCGGCAGGACCAGGGCGATACTTCCGGTGCACCTATACGGCCAGTGCGCCGATATGGAGCCCATATTAAAGATAGCGAAAAGGCATAACCTTAAATTGGTGGAAGATTGTGCTCAGGCGATCGGCGCGCTGTATAAAGGAAAGAAGGCCGGTTCTATGGGGGATGCGGGATGCATAAGCTTCTTCCCGAGCAAAAATCTCGGAGGGTTCGGGGACGGCGGCATGGTCGTTACGAATAACAGAGAGCTTTACGAGAAGATCAGGATATTGAGGGTTCATGGGAGCCGAGAGAAGTATCTCCATGAGACCATAGGCTATAACAGCCGTCTAGATAATCTCCAGGCCGCGGTGATCCGCGTAAAGCTGAGATATCTAGACAGTTGGGTCAGGGCGAGGGCGGATATAGCCGGTTTCTATGAAAGAGAGTTCTCAGGCCTTGATGTACGCGCACCATTCGTTCCGGAGGGCAATACCCATACGTACCACTTGTACGCGGCTACATCTCCTTACAGGGAGAGGCTCGTTGAGCACCTTATATCCTCAGGCATAGAGTCGAGGGTATATTATCCGGTGCCCCTCCATCTCCAAGCAGCCTACTCAGAGCTCGGTTGCAAGAGAGGGGACTTCCCGGTCTCAGAATGGGTGAGCGAAAATATATTTTCTATACCACTCTACCCCGAGTTAAAGAGCGAGGAGACCAGAGAGATAGCCGATAGAATTAAGGGCTTCTTCGTCAAGGAGCGGCCTAAGGCGCAGAGGGCCGAGGTTTAGCATATGAAGGGCATAGGCATACTGCTTTATCACTCCGTGGGAAGGGTCGACCCGAGAGATACACTCGGCATAAGGATCGATGAAGACGGATTCTTTGAGCAGATGAGATCATTGAAAGAGAGAGACTATAGCGTATTGACGCTTAAGGATGCGGTCTCGCTCATAGCCGGGAATGGAGAGGCGCCCGAGAGAGCGGTCGTTATCACATTTGATGACGGTTATAAGGACAACCTTGTAGCCGCCGCGCCGGTTTTAGAGAGATTCGGGTTTCGCGCGACATTCTTTGTGACTACCGGATATATAGGCTCGGTCAAGACGAGCCCTAAAAGAGAGTGGCGAGATGGGAGTGCATGGATAATAGAGACCTTTCTGAATTGGCCAAGAGGGGCCATGATATAGGGTCGCACGCGGTCTCTCACGTGGACCTCACCTCATTAGACCCTGCATCAAGAAGGATCCAGCTCAAAGAGTCTAAAGCGAGGCTAGAGGCATCGATACACAGGGGCGTCGATCACTTTAGCTACCCATATGGGCACCTGGACGACGATCTGTCTCGGTCTGTTAGAGAGGAAGGCTACAGCGCTGCGTGCACGACCGCGCCCGGCCCAAACGACTGCGGAATTGGAGCGGATCTATATAGATTGAATAGGATAGAGATATTAAACGGCGACACGATAGAGGATTTCAGGAAGAAGGTCTCTTGACGATATGAAAAGCGACAGCGGAGCGAAAAAGCGGATCAAGGTGTTGAGGATAAAGTCCAGGCTTACGATAGGCGGGCCTGACATCCATGTGCTCTTGCTCAATTCCGGCCTGGATAAGGAGAGCTTCGAATCGTATCTGGCGGTAGGGGCGACCGACTCGGGTGAGCCCGATATGACGCACGTAGCCAATGAGCTCGGTATAAACCTCTTTGTAATACCCGAGCTTAAGAGAAAGATAGATCTGAAGAACGACATTATCGCGTTAGTAAAACTATGCAGATTGATGAGGAGGATAAGGCCTGATATAGTGCACACGCATACGGCCAAGGCCGGAACACTGGGTAGGATCGCCGCGATAATCACAGGCGTGCCGATCAAGGTGCATACATACCACGGACATATATTCCACAGCTATTTTAGCAGGTCTGCGACGCGCCTGTTTATATTCATAGAGAGGCTACTCGCGCGGTTTACTGACAGGATAGTCGTTATAAGCAAGAATCAATTAAGGGACGTAAAGGACGTGTATCGTATTGCCCCGGCAGAAAAGTGCCCGCTTATACCCTTGGGGCTGGACCTTGAACCCTTTTTGGATGAGACGAGACGCGGAGGCGGTCTCTTGGGCCCGGAAGGCTTGTTGAGAGTAGGTATAGTCGGAAGGCTTGTAGATGTGAAGAACCATAAGATGTTCCTGGACGCATTGAAATGGATCAAGGATAGAGAGCCGGGGATGAAAGTGGAATTTTTGGTGGTGGGCGGGGGAGGCCTGATGGAGGGGCTGGAGTCTTACGCGCGCGAATTGGGGGTAGAGGATTCGGTCGTCTTTAAAGGGTTTCTTCCGGAGCTTGCGGGAGACCGGGGCGAGCTGGCCTCTATATATAAAGGGTTGGATGTCGTCGCGCTGACTTCATTGAACGAGGGGACGCCGATATCGCTCATAGAGGCGATGGCTTCGGCTAAGGCTGTCGTCTCTACCGATGTAGGGGGCGTAAGAGACGTCGTGGTCCAGGATGAGACAGGCCTATTAAGCCCCAGCAGTGACATAGACGGTTTCACTTCAAACCTGATCACGCTTTTAAAAGACAGAGACAGGCGCGACGAGATGGGCAGAAAGGGCAGGGCTTTTGTGCGTGAGAGATTTTCAAAAGAGAGGCTCTTTAAGGACATAGAGGCCCTATACAGAGAGTTGTATGATAAAGATGATAACTAACAAGGACTTCTTCTACTCGTCGCTGGACATAGTCGCGGCCTTCTTGATATCCGCGACCATAGCGTATCTGCTGACCCCCACTATCAGGGTCTTCGCCAAGAGGATAGGCTTAGTCGCTAAGGTCTCTGACGATACTATGCACCGTCACTCGACACCGCTCTTGGGAGGGGTCGCCGTCTTCGCGGCCTTCTTTCTTGCCGTGATATTCACATACGGCGTAAACAGAGATATCGCGAGTGTACTGATAGGGGCGGCGATACTGCTGCTTATAGGCATATTCGACGACAGATACGGTATGATGCCGAAGATAAAGCTCTTCGGCCAGATAGTGGCGGCGCTCACCGTGGTCAAGATGGGGGTTAAAGTAGATTTTATAGAGAATTACTACCTGGCGTCAGTCTTCAGCTGCATCTGGATAATAGGCATAACCAACGCCATAAACCTCGTAGACGGGCTCGATGGGCTCTCGGCCGGGATAACGGCGATCTGCGCCTTCTTTTTCGGCATCTTATCCTGGGAGAGGGGAGATTTTGCCGTTGGGACCCTATCTTTCGCGCTCTGCGGCTCTTCTTTGGGATTCCTGCGCTATAACTTTCCAAGAGCCTATATATTCATGGGAGATACCGGCACGCTCTTTGTAGGGTTCTTATTGGCGACGATCGCGATATTGGGGGGCTGGTCGTCCTCAACGCAGATCACATCTATGGCGATGCCCGTCTTTATATTAGGATATCCCATATTCGATACCTCGCTCGTGATAGTGTCAAGGCTCAGAGAGGGGCGGTCTATTTTTCAGGGCGGGCACGACCATCCCCACCACCGCCTGGTCCAGATGGGCTTTAAAAAGAGGCATGCGGTTCTTATGATATTCTTTATAACGTTCTCGCTGGGATTTTCTGGATACATACTCTCAAAGATAAAGAGCCCGGTAACCGCTATATGGCTTATGACGATCGTCCTCTTCTCGATGTCGCTGCTCGCCTTTAAGCTGTTTTTGGTAGACCCCTACGCAAAAAAGGAGGCCAAAAAGAGAAGATGAATAAAGGCATGGAAGGTTTTAAGTATTTTTTATCAAGATTGACCGAATTATCACTCTACGTTATGGTCTTTTCTCTGCCTCTCTCTAAGAGCGCGATAGAGATATGCGCCATAGTAGCTATATCCTGCTGGGCTTTAAGAAAGCTCCTCATGGGCGCCGACGGGATGAAATTGGCGCCTGGCGGCCTCAACAGGCCCATGCTGGTTTTTTATCTGATAAGCTTTCTGTCTATATTCCGGTCAACGGACCCGTCTGCGAGCTTCAGCGCGTTTTTGACAAAATTATCAGAGTATGTGCTCTTGTATTTTATCGTGGTGGAGACCATAACAGATAAGAGGATGGTGCGCAATATTGCTATCGCTGCGGCCCTCTCGGTCTCTGTAGGATGCCTTGACGCGGTATATCAGCTCTTCACGGGCAGTGACCTTATAAGGGGCTATCCTCTCCATAGCCTCGAGCGCATGACGGGGCCTTTCAAGTTTCCGAACGGCTTCAGCGGATGGCTGATTGTTATAATATTCCCAATAACGAGTGTCGCCATCTTTTTTAAAGAGAACAAGGCCGTAAAGTCTACATGCATACTACTTCTCGCTCTTACGGCATATTGTGTCTTTTACGGGTTCACTCGTGCCGCTTTCCTGAGCCTTCTGCTCGGCATGGGCATCATGTTTATGCTGGCGTCTCCCAGGCGATCTATAATAGTCTTGGCGCTCGTGCTTATCGCGCTGCCGTTACTTGTAATCTTCCTCCCGGATGGGGCGAAGAATCACGTCTACCTTTTAAAGATATTCGGCGGCTCTTCTACCGGACACAGGCTAATGGTCTGGACCGCTGGATTGAAGATGTTTTTGGAGAGGCCCGTCCTGGGGCAGGGGTATAACATGTTCATGGCGAATTACGCCAGGTTCAGACTGCCTGAGGATTCAGGCATATGGTATGCCCATAATTCCTATCTGCAGATAGCTGCGGAGACAGGGATACTGGGTCTAGTCTCTTTTATATGGGTAATAGCGAAGGCGGCCGTGATCTCGCTTAGGTCTTGGAGGTCGATCGGGGACAGTCTTCTTAAATTTATATATCTTGGCCTCTTCTGCGGCATAGTATCGTTCCTGGTGCTCAGCTTTTTTGACGTGACCCATTTCTCACTGCGCCCGGCGGTCCTATTCTATCTGTCTCTGGGGGTTTTGATCGCCATAAACAATATCGGATCAGGGGTCATGGAGGAGCCCGGGCATGGAAAAGTATAAATTGGACTGCAGGTATTTCACAGGATACAAGCCGTGTTCTCCCGGGAAGATCTGCGTCGACTGCGCAGATCACTCTCCTATGGGTACGAGGATATTGATAATAAACTTAGACGCCTTAGGGGATGTCCTGCGGACTACAGCGATGCTACATCCTCTCAAGAGAAAGTACAGCGTGAGCCATATCACATGGGTTACCGAAGCCTCGGCCATGCCTTTGTTGGAGAACAATTACTTTATAGACAGGGTCATAAGTTATTCAGCCCAGAACATGCTCTCGCTCTTATCCGAGAAGTTTGACGTGCTGATGAATGTGGACAAGTCCTGGAGGACGGGGTCCATCGCCAATTTGATAGACGCCAAAGAGAAGTTCGGTTTCAGCATCACCGAGAACGGGGCGATATACCCGTTTAATAAAGAAGCCGGGCCCCTCTATGAGATCGGACTCAACGACGATATGAAATTTAAGATAAACAAGAAGACAGAGCAAGAGCTCCTATGCGAAACGATGGCGCTTGAGTATAAAAGGGACGAGTACATATTGAATATTACGCCCGGGGAGAAAGAGTATATAGACAACTATAAAAGAGATCTGGTGATAAAGGATGGCCAGGTTGTAATAGGATTCAATACCGGCTGCTCCAACCTCTACCCGTACAAGAAGCTCCCGTTCGAGAACCAGGTGGAGCTCTTAAAGAAGCTCTACAAGGCCTTCCCTCACGACAGGATCGTTCTTTTGGGAGGAAGAGAGGACACAGAGAACAACAACGCTCTAAAAAAGAGGCTCCAGAACAAGGTAGTATCGACACCGACCGACCTCGGGTTAAGGAAGGGCATACTCTTTACCGATCTCTGTGACATAGTCATAAGCGGTGATACCCTTGGACTCCACATGGCTGTGGGCTTAAAGAAGAAGATCGTCGCATTCTTTACCATCTCGTGCGATGGCGAGATAGATCTTTACGAAAGAGGCGCCGTGGTGTTGGCCGATATCGAATGCCGCCCATGCTGGAAGAAGGCTTGCGACAGAGAGATAAAGTGTTACCATAAAGTGGACATTGACAAGATATGCGAAGAAGTAAAGAATATATATCCAAAGGTAGAAAAGAGAACCTGAAGATACTCCTTATAAACCCGTTCGGGATAGGGGATATGCTCTTCTCGACGCCTCTTATAGAGATCCTGAAAGAGAGGTATCCAGGGGCTTCGCTCTCTTATATATGCAACAAGAGGACGCTTGACGCGCTGGAGAAGTGCCCCTCTCTGGAGAATGTATTTGTCTTTGAAAAGGGCGACTACAAAGAACTTTGGAAGAGCGACAAAAGGAGATTTCTTAGAGAATTCGTACGGTTCGTCAGGAAGGTACGGAACGAGAAATTCGATATAGCCATAGATATGTCGATGGGCCACCAGTACGGGCTCTTCCTGAAGCTTATGCGTGTACCCGAGAGGGTAGGGTTCGACTATAAAGGCAGGGGGAGGTTCCATACAAAGCGCCTCGCTTTTGACGGTTTCACAGACAAGCCGATCGGTGAATACTACAAGGATCTCCTGCTGCTGGCCGGACTGGGCTCCGGTGATAAGCGCATCAAGATATGGTGGACAGAAGAAGACGCCGGGTATATCCAAAAGTTCTTTGACGACAATAAGCTGGACAGGGCCGATACCATTATCGGCATAGCCCCCGGTGGAGGCGTGAGCTTCGGCAAGGAGAAGATCTCTTTTAAGAGATGGCCGCATGAGAAGTTTGCCCAGCTGGCGGATAGGATCATCGAAAAGATAGGAGCGAAGGTCATATTTATATGGGGGCCCGGAGAGGAAGGCCTCATAAAAGACATATTGGGCTTGATGCAGATGGCGCCTATAGTAGCCCCCAAGACGTCTATACGCCAGATGGCGGCGCTGATGTCGATGTGCGACTGCGTCGTCTCTAACGACGCCGGCCCCCTGCATGTCGCCGTGGCGGCCGGATCGCGGACGGTCTCCATATTCGGCCCTTCGGACCAGCGCGTATACGGCCCGTATCCTGTGAATGAGCGCAATATTACTGTGACAAAGGGCATAGAGTGCAGGCCATGTTATAAGAAGTTTAGGGTCCCGGACTGTAAAACACTGGAATGCCTGAACAAACTGGAAGTCGAGGATGTCTTTATAGCCGTAGCGGACCAGGTAAAGGTGCTAAAGAGTGATGTTGAAACCAAAAGATAGAGAATATTACAGAGGTGCGAGGGCCGAGATAGTCGACCTCGTTATCCCGGAGGCCCAGCGCGTACTGGATATAGGATGCGCTTGCGGGATCACGGGCCAGATGCTCAAGGAGAGGGGTGTCAGGGAGGTGGTGGGTGTTGAGATCGATCCCCAGGCTTGCGGGGAGGCCGCCAAGCGCCTCGACAGGGTGCACCTGGGAGATGTCCAGGTGATGCCGCTTCCGTATAAGGAGTACTTTGATTGCATAATATACGCGGACGTGCTCGAACACCTGGTGGATCCCTGGTCTCTTCTTAAGAGGCACAGGGAGCTTCTCAGGGAAGGCGGGTCGGTGCTGGCCTCGATACCCAACGTCGGCCATTACAGGGTGATAAAGAAGCTTATAAAAGGCTCGTGGACCTACGATGATAAGGGCGTGCTCGATTCTACGCATCTGAGGTTCTTCGCGCTCAAAAATATAAGGGATATGTTCTCGCAGGCGGGATACAGGATAGACAAGGTAATATATAAGGTATCGGCCTCTAAGATCAAAAAGGCCCTTAACAGGGTGCTCAGAGGAAGATTGAACGAGTCTCTTTCGGAACAATTTCTAATAAAAGCGACGAAAATATAAAAAAGCTATCAGCCGTCAGCTATCAGCCATCAGCGCTGAAAGCTGAAAGCTGAAAGCTGAAAGCTGATTATGAAGTGCGATATCATCATACCTGTGTGGAACCAGGCCGAGTGCACGAGGCGCTGTGTAGAGAGCGTAAAGAAGAACACGCGATATCCTTATAGGTTGATACTGATAGACAACGGCAGCGAGAGCGAGACCGGGGATTACCTGGCCCGACTCGCTTCAGATAGCGCGAATATCCTATTGATAAAGAACAGGGAGAATCTCGGCTTCATAAAAGCGACCAACCAGGGGCTCGAGGCCTCAGACGCCCCATACGCCTGCCTTATGAACAATGACGCAGAGGCGACCCCGGGATGGCTCGAGACGATGGTCGCGGTGGCAGAGAGCGATAATGGGATAGGGCTTGTCAACCCGAGGAGCGGGCCTCCCGGAAAAGAAAAAAGTTTTTTCAGCAGCAGGAGGCGGTATATCGAGACCAATCAGTGCATGGGGTACTGCATGCTCATAAAGAGAGAGGTCTTAGAAAAGATAGGCCGGCTCGACGAAGCATTCGGCGTAGGGGGGTTCGACGATACGGACTTCTCCAAGAGGGCCCACATGGCCGGATATAAGTCTGTCTGCGCGAAGGACGCGTGTGTGTATCACAAATGGCACACATCTTTTAACGAGGCTGGCGGCAGGGAAGAGTCTGTAAGAGAGAACGAGGCCATATTCTTCAACAAGTGGGGCAGGTACCTGAGAATAGGGTATCCTATAATAGGTATAGAACAGGAAGGATTTTTATCGGATATGAAGACTTCGCTTGGTCTCGCCAGGGAATGGAATTGGGTCCACGCCTGGCTGGCTATGGATAAATCCGCAAAGACCCGGCTTGAAAAACTGGATCTTCCGGAACACCAGAGCCTTAGGGTCTTCGGGATGTCTGGGATAAGGCCCATATTCTGCATCGAAGTGCTTTTTAGACTTATAGAGCGCAGGATGAAGAAGAGAAAGTCCTTTGACGCGGTGGTGGTATCTGACAAGAGGCTCTTTAATACTCTTATGCTCTTTAGAGGGTTCTTCTTGACGCCGGTATTTTATATAACCGGCAGGGGGGAGGCCTCAAGCCCGGATGATGGCGGCAATGTGGAGGCGTTCTGGAGAGAGAGGGCAAGGAGTATCGCGGATACGGTAACGAAAGGTAGAGAATCATGAACTGCGACATCATAATGCCGGTCTGGAACAGCCTTAAGGTTACGAAGGAGTGCATAGAGTCTATACGCAGTAACACCAGCTATCCGTACAGATTGATCGTGATAGATAACGCGAGCGACTCGCCAGTTAGGGAATATCTGGATACACTTAATGCCGAAGATGAGATATCGCTGATAAGGAACAAGACAAATAGAGGCTTCGTCAAGGCCGTAAACCAGGGGTTGAGGGCTTCCGAAGCCCCTTTTGTATGTATCATGAATAACGATACCCTCGCCACGAACGGATGGCTTACCGAGATGGTAGAAGTGGCCCGCTTGCGCAGCGATATAGGCATAGTCAATCCTTCGAGCAATAACCTCGGTCAGGATAAGGGCCATGAGACGTTAGACGCTTGTGGGGCCAGATTGAAGAGATTTAAGGGGCAATATGTAGAGATGGGCGCGTGCGTCGGCTTCTGCATGCTCATAAAGAGAGAGGTCTTAGAAGCGGCCGGGGATTTTGATGAGGTCTATGAAATGGGGAACTTTGAGGAGACCGATTTCTGCAGGAAGGCCGAGCGGCAGGGCTATATCTGCGTGCGGGCGAAGGGCGCCTATGTGTATCACCATATAAATGCGTCTTTTGTAAAAGTCAAGAATTACGAGACCTCTTTCAAGAAGAATCAGGAGATATTTTATAAGAGATGGGGGAGGACCAAAAGAGACCTCTATATACTCACAAAGAGAGACGATAGATTGTCCGGTTGGGTTGCGGAGGAAGCGATGAAGAAGGCGAGAGGCGGGAACTGGGTGTGGTTCTTCTTTAAAGATACCGATGACCTGCCAAATATGAGAGAGCATTCCAATATCAAGCTTGTGCGTGTGCCGCGAGCATTCTTTGATTGGAACTGCGTGGTGAGAATACTCAAAAAGAAGAAGAGGTTCGACTCCATCTACTCTGACGATCCGGCGCTTGTAAACAGGATAAAGAGATACGGCGGTATTCATAAAGCAGAAACGGCGCTGATGGGGGGATAATGAAAGAATCTATATTGTCGCATGAGACCAAGACGAAGTACGATGAAGACTACAGGGATAAGAAGTTCGGAGGCCCGGGATATGTACATAAATGGATACTGGAGCTCCTGCGTCCGACTCCCAAAACAAGGCTTCTCGATATCGGCTGCAGCCAGGGGTATCTCTTAGCTGAGGCGGACAAGGCGGGATTACTTACTTACGGCGTAGATATATCGCAGGAGGCCGTCAATATGGCCCGGGAGAACTCACCGAATTCCCATATAGTTTGCGATGACGCTCACAGCCTTCAGTGGAAAGACGAATATTTCGACTATATCACTAATATAGGCTCACTCGAGCATTTCAAGGACCCGGATACGTGCCTGGCGGAGATGAAGAGGGTCTTAAAGTGGGGCGGCAAGGCCTGCATCATGCTGCCGAACCAGCACTACTACCGGCACGTCATAAACAAGGTGGTATGGAAGAAGGACCCGACCTCATACCAATCTATAGAGAGGTTCGCCTCTCTCGCCGAATGGAGAGAGATGCTCGATGACAACGGTCTTATAGTAGAGAAGGTATATAAGTACAACAAATTCAACAGGAACAAATTTCTTATATTTGTAAGATCGCTGGTAATACCCGTGGTCCTCTCGCACCATTTTGTCTTTATCTGCAGGAGGGACGATAGATGATCGTATTAGGTATCGCAAGCCCGTTCGTGCATGATCCATCCGCGGCCATACTGGTGGACGGGGAGCTGGTGGCTGCCGCTGACGAAGAGCGCTTTATAAGGGATAAGCACGCCAGGGATAAACTACCTGTAAACGCCATAAACTTCTGCCTTAAAAAGGCGGGAATAACCGCGGATAAGGTAGACCAGATCGCGTACCCCTGGTCTGACTGGGAGTACATAAACAAGCTCCCGCAATATGTGGCGCGCACATGGCGCACCCGCCCTTCTCGCGCCTTCAAAGCGGTATATCAGACCCCGAGGACATTCAAAGAGAAGAGAGAGAAACTTTATAAGACATTAAGGGCCTCCGGGATAGATCCCAAGAAGGCGAAGATAAACTTCGTGGGCCACCACATAGCCCATCTGGCAAGCTCCTATTACCTATCGGGTTTCGACGAAGCCGCCCTGATGTCACTGGACGGAACGGGCGAGTTTACGACGACCATATTCGCCAGGGGTTTAAACGGCAGGATAGAGAAGATAAAAGAGTTCATAAGGCCCGACTCTATAGGGAGGTTCTATTCCACCGTAACGGCCTATCTGGGATTCGCGGTCCACGACGGCGAGTATAAGGTGATGGGTATGGCCCCTTATGGCGACGCCGGCAAGATAGAGATGGGCCATATGCTCAAATATAACAAGAGGACTTACAGGGCTAACGACGATTATGTCTGGGTCACGAGGTCCCGCAGGTTTGACAAAGAGAAGGTCTTTAGTAAAAAGATGGTCTCTGAATGGGGCAGCCCTAGGGAGGGCGATGGCCTATCCGAACCGCATATCAATATAGCCGCCGCGACACAGAAGCTCTTCGAGGATGTTACGATCAGGATGATGGAGACGTATCTCGGAAGAGATCTTGCCAGGCATAAGACCTTATGTTTCGCGGGAGGGTGCGCGTTGAACGTGAGCCTCAACAGAAAGCTCTTGGACCATCCTCTGGTCGATAGGCTCTATGTGCAGCCTGCCGCGCATGACGCTGGTACAGCCCTGGGCGCAGCCGCTTATGTAGCCAACAGGCTGGGTGATAAGGTCAAGCCGATGCCTCACGCCTACTGGGGGCCGAGTTTCACAAATGGCGAGATAAAAGAGCTTCTGGATAAGTATAAGATAAAATATACACATTACGACGATATCACCGGACTTACGGCCAAGCTATTGGCCGAAGGCAAGATCGTTGGCTGGTTCCAGGGGGCTATGGAGTACGGCCCGAGGGCCCTGGGAAACCGTTCGATACTCGCCCACCCATCGGTACCTGGCATAGCCGACGATATAAACGCGAGGATAAAGTTCAGGGAAAAGTGGCGTCCATTCTGTCCATCTATGCTGCCTGAGTATCAAAGAGAGATCACCAATACCGTCCACCCGTCACCTTATATGACATTCAGTTTTACCATAAACCCGGCATGGCGGGAGAAGATAAGAGAGGCTGTCCATGTAGACGGCTCGGCCAGGCCGCAGATAGTCGATAAGGAGTCGAACCCGAGATACTACGAGCTCCTTTCGAAATTCAATTCCTTGACGGGCATACCTGTCATTATCAACACCTCTTTGAACAGAAGGGGGGAGCCCATGGTATGCTCCCCGCAAGACGCTATAGATATGTTTTATGGCTGTGGATTGGAGTATCTGGTGATGGGAGATTATTTAATAACTAAGTGAATTTGCAAGAAAATAGGGATATGAATCAGGGTTCAGGGTAAAAGATCCCTGACCCCTGAACAAAGCTTAGGAGATATCATGAAATTATCAGTAGTTATGCCTGTATACAACGAAAAATATACTATACTAAAGGTCATAGACAGGGTACTCAAGGAGGATAGTGTCTATGAGATCATCGCGGTAGATGACGGCTCGACGGACGGCACAAAAGACCTTCTTCTCGGCGGAGGCTTGGACCGAAGGGTCAAGGTGCTCACGCATGATAAGAATATGGGCAAAGGCGCGGCGCTTAGGACCGGTTTTGCCGCGGCAAGCGGGGATGTCACGCTGGTCCAGGATGCTGACTGCGAATATGACCCTGCCGAATACAATAACCTCCTGGGGCCAATATTAAAAGGGGAGGCGGACGCAGTGTATGGTTCGCGCCTATCCGGAGGGCGCCCGCAGAGGGCATACATGTTCTGGCATAAACTTGGAAATAACGCCATCACGCTATTTGCCAATGTACTCTACAACACTACACTATCCGATATAGAGACCGGGTACAAGCTTATAAAGACACCGCTCTTAAAAGAGATCGCCATAAAGTCGAACGGTTTCGGTATAGAGCCGGAGATCACCGCGAAGCTGCTTAAAAAGAGGGCGAGGGTCTACGAGGTCCCGATATCATATTATGGCAGGACGTACGCTGAAGGCAAGAAGATCTTCTGGTATCACGGGGTGGAAGCCCTCTGGGCCTTGCTCAAATATAGATTTGTTGATTGATAATAGTCAGGGTTCAGGGTTCAGGGTACAGGGTAAAAGACCCCTGAACCCTGAACCCTGAAAAGTTGCTAGGTAACAAGGATGATATGAAATATGTAAAGATGTGGAAGCTGGTGTTTGCTGTTTGGGTCTTCTTTTGGGTCCTCTTTTTGGTTAGAGGGCTTGTTAAGGGCGAATTCGAGATGTTTAGAAAGTACGCCTTTATTAGCGCCGAGGAGAAGAGAGAGCACATATTAGGGGAAGGGCTCTACACTTTTCTCGGTGTCTGCAAAAGCGAGATACCGGAGGCGGCGACATATAAATTGGAAGGGGAGATCGACGACCATAACAAGTTCAGGATGAGGTACTACCTCTATCCGCGCCTGGAGTCGGAGAGCCCGGATTACCTTCTCGATGTATCGCCCAATAGTGAACGTTATCTGCTTAAGAGAGTGAGATAGAAATTTTTATGGGCATATTTTTATTGATCGGCTGCTTTTTTGTGACGATCCTGATAGGATGGTCGCTGCTCAAGATCATCTCAGGCAGAAAGAGCGAGACCGCGTTACTAGTAGAGGCCTCTCTCGCTTTCGGTATCGGCATGGGCGCCGTATCTCTGGAGATGCTGATATTTTATTTCTTCGGCCTCTCTCTTACCTTGATCAATCTATTATTGCCCTGGGCCCCTGTGGTGATATGCGGTTTTATATTTTCAAATAAGTCTATAAAACCCGCCAGAGGTATTCCTGCCGGCCTGACACTTTTTGAAAAGCTTTTATTGGCCGGCATAGCGTTCCAACTGGCGCTCATTTTCTTCAGGGCTTTCTTAAAGCCCCTCGAATCATTCGACAGCATAGCTATGTACGCCATGAAGTCTAAGATAATATTTTTAAGCGGGATGATACCGCGGGACTTCTTTACCAGCATTACTCAGAGGCTGCCGAACCCCGATTATCCATTACTATTGCCATTGGTCGAGGTCTGGGTGTACACATTCCTGGGGAAGATAAGCGACCTTCTCGTCAAGGCCGTATTCCCATCGTACCTTCTTTCCTTCCTCATAATATTTTACTCTCTGTTAAAGAGGGTTGTTTCGAGGAAGGGCGCGCTCTTATTCACATTTATCCTGGCAACGATCCCGCAGTTTATAAATTTTGCTACCGTTGGCTACGCCGATATTATACTAGCTTATTACTACTCGATCGGCGCTATATACCTATACTTATGGATAAAGGAGAGAAGGACCGCGGACCTGGTGATATCTGGTATCTTTTCAGGTTTTGCCGTGCTTACAAAGAATGAAGGGATGATGCTCTTTCTGGTGAATATCATCTTGCTCGCGTGGTATCTGGTTAAAGGCTTCAACAGGGATCTCTTAAAGAAGGCAGCCATATACGCTGTGATAGCATTGATGATAGCGGGCCCCTGGCTCATAATAAGATCATCGAATGGCCTTGAAAACGATCTCTTGAAGTTCAAGGAGATGGGGCCGCAGAGATTCTTTGATACGTTTAAGAGGCTCGACAGGGTCCCCCTTATATTGTATGAGTACCAAAAGCAGTTCTTCGGGCCTAAAAAGTGGAATATCGTCTGGATCATCTTCCTCGCGCTCCTTGCCATGAATATCAAAAGATCGTTCTGACATTAAATTTTTCTTAACATCCAAAAGAATTTTTGCTTCTGT
>JBDRDE010000179.1:0-2926 GCA_043821065.1 Candidatus Omnitrophota bacterium | reverse complement strand
CCTTCCGGGAAGTATCATCCCGAGCGCGCCTGTGAGCCCTATTAACCTCGGCAGCCTCTGCGTGCCTCCGAATCCGGGGATTATCCCCAGGTTGACTTCTGGAAGGCCTATCTTGACCTTATCGCTGAAACTGGCCACTCTGTATTTACAAGCGAGTGACAATTCTAACCCTCCGCCGAGGCAAGCCCCGTTTATTGCCGCTATGGTCACAAGGTCGAGCGCCTCGAGCTCTCTTAAGATCTCCTTGCCCTTCTCGGCCTTCTCTTTCGCCTTATCTCGTGCGGTAATATGTTCTATCTCTTTTATATCGGCGCCGGCAATGAAGATGCCTCTCTTTTTACTCGTAATAATAAGCGCCTCGACTTCCGTCTTGGGCATGCCCTTTAACTTGCCGATCGCATCAGATAATTCGCGCATTGCAGGGGTATTTAATACATTTGCCTTGCTGTCAGGCTGGTCGAATTCAAGTATCGCTATCTTATCGGCTATCTTCAGATTTAATATATTCATCTTTTATCTCTCCAGGATTACCGCTCCGCCCTGTCCACCGCCTACGCACAATGAGGCCAGGCCGAGCTTGGCATCTCTTCTCTTCATCTCTTTTAACAAGGTCAGGATGAGCCTAGAGCCTGTTACACCTACCGGATGCCCGAGCGCTATCGCCCCGCCGTTTACATTGAGCTTCTCTATATCTATCTGGCCCGTGACTTCCCCGGGGAAAGAATTCTCTTCGGCAAACTTCTTAGAGGCCAAAAGCTTCATGGCCGCCAGCACCTGGACCGCGAAGGCCTCGTTTATCTCTATCAGATCCATATCTCTTAATTTAAGGCCGGCCTTTTTTAAGACTGTCGGTATCGCATACGCGGGTCCGAGCCCCATCTTGGCGGGCGACACCCCGACATAATTATAATCGCGTATATAACCCAGTGGTTCATACCCCATCTTTCGCGCGTGCTCTTCATCCATTATAAGCAGCGCGCAAGCGCCGTCTGTAACCTGGCAGGAGTTGCCCGCGGTGACCGTACCTGTGTGCCTGTCGAAGATAGCCTTTAATTTTGTCAACGCCTCCAGGCTCTGATTTTCCCGCGGGCCATTGTCGTCATCCACCACCTTATCGAATTTAGGCGGAAGGGGGAACGGGACTATCTCTTCTTCAAGTTTCGCGTGGCCCAAGACGGCCCTCTTGTGGCTCATCATGGCAAACTCATCCTGTTCTTTCCTGGTTATGCCGAATTCCTTGGCCAGAACCTCCGCCGTCTGCCCCATATTCAAACCGCAGACCGGGTCTGTAAGCCCCAGCATAAGGCCCGATATCGGCTTTAAATATCCGGGTTTTATACTCAAAATATGTTTGAGCTTCTCAAGGCTGCTCTTTGCCTTATTCAATCTCAAGAGGATCTTGGTTATATCCTTCCCGAAAATAAGGGGCATATTGGACATCGACTCCGCGCCGCCTGCTATTACGATCTTATCTAAGCCGCGGCTTATCTTCTCCAGGGCGCTTGTGGCAGACTCAAACCCTGACGCGCAATTCCTGCTCACCGTATATGCCCTCTTCGCTTCCGGTATGCCGGCGAGGAGAGTTATCACCCTGGCTACATTCGCGGCTTCTACAGGCTGGGCAACCGCCCCTATTATAACCTCATCCACCAGGTCAGGGTCGAGATGCGTGATCTCCATAAGTTCGCGTACGCATACCGCGCCTAATTTTTGCGCGGGGATATCTTCAAAGAGCGTCCACGCTTTTATGAATGGCGTTCTTATCCCTTCAACAATAGCTATTCTGCCCATATTATTACCCCCTAGGCAATGGCTGGTTTTTTCTAATTGAACGTTACGCTTCGGGCCGCTTATCTATGATCTTCTTCGCCTTAAGGGCCGTCTCTATCTCTATCCTATTCTGGATCTCAGCGCTTGAGACGAATTTAACCTGGTTAAAAGAGAGCTCTGTTTGGCGAGAGACCTCCTGTTTTATCCGAACCGCGAACTTATCCCTGTCACTATCATAAAGAAGGCTTACATAGAGGATCAGCTGATCCACATCATAAGGATCGTCATCTTTCTTTATTATTTCTATCTGCCAGTCATCTATCTCTTCTATATTATCCAAAATGTGCTCCAGCTCGTTCAGATTGACAAGCGTGCCTTTTATCTTGGAAAGCTGGACATTCTTTATATTGGATGCCCGGACTATATCGTCGCACAGCCGGGGTATTCTCCTGCCGCAATAGGGACACGGCTGGTAGATGATCCCGCCGCTTACTAGATCGCCCGTGCGATAACGCAGGACGCAGCTGCCTCTCGCGTCTATGCACGTATAGACGATTTCGCCGCTCTCGCCTTCACCCTTGACCTCACCGGTATCCGGGTCGATGATCTCAAAGACCTCCTTATCCGGATAGGTATGATATCCGCTCGATATCTCTATGTCGGTAGGGCATTCAACCCACGCGCAGCGCGATTCGGTAAAACCATATGTTCCCAGGACCATCACGTTGTGGGCGCCCATCTCCGCAAGGAGATGCGAGATCTTCTTTTTGAATCCTTTTGGCACGCGGGCCGCGCCGAGCGTGACCCTGGTCAAAAAGCTTAGATCCAGGTTCTTCTTTCTCGCGGTTTTTAATATATGGTAAATATAGTCTGGGACGCCGATCAGGAATTGCGGCTTTACCTTAAGGATAGCATGGAGATTTCCCTCGGTGCCTAGCGTCTTGCCGCCGCCTGTGCTCAATACAAATATGTTGGCCGAAAAACCGGCAAAGACGGTCTGCCAAAAGGCCAGGTGCGGCGCGTAGGGAAAGGCGTTCACTACTTTGCCGTCACGCTTGATATCGAGTATCTGTATGATCCTATTCCCACAGGTCTTAAGATTCTCGATATCGTATTTTGTATATAAAAACGATATGGGTTTATTTGTCGTACCCGC